>CAVIOJ010000078.1:0-5713 GCA_963644225.1 Lachnospiraceae bacterium
AGGTAAGACGTGCAAAACTTAACTACTTAAGAGACCGTGTAGGTAAGAAGGCTAAGGTAAAAGAATTAGTTAGATAATTCGGATTTGTAGCGCAAAGAAACAACCGCGTTTGTGGTTGTTTCTTTTTTTTTTATAGTGTATATTATTGTAGGAATGCTTTGTCATTAGAATGGATTTACTACGATGAACAGAAAAAATATAAATCGAAATATAGCAAAGTTAAAAAGAAAATATAACGGTATGACTCCGCTTAAAAAGAGTGGTCTTAATTTTAGACGAAGAAGAGTTCGAATCGAGAGAGAAGCAGTAAGGAGTATAAGTCTATGGGCCGTACAGATTGCGGCTGTAGTGTTGCTGGCTTATCTTTTGACTCTGGCATTTGGCATGCGCCTTGTATGCTCGGGAGAGTCCATGACCGAAGCTATTTCAGAAAATGGAAGTGTTTTGGTTGATAGGGCACGCTATCACATTTCGAATCCGAAGGTAGGAGATGTGGTTGCTTTTTATACCTCCAGCAATACCAGCGCCAATGTAAATATAAAGCGTGTTGTTGCAAAACCTGGTGATACGGTTTTGATTTCCAATGGAAAATTATACGTAAACGGGGAAGTGACAAAACTAAAAAATTCAGACTTGTCCATAGAAGAAGAAGGACTGGCTGAAACGGAGATAACATTGGGTTCGGATGAATATTTTGTGCTTGGAGACAATGTCAACAGTAGTGAAGACAGTCGTTTTTCATCCGTAGGTAACGTATCGAAAAAAGAGATTATAGGAAAAGTATGGTTTTGCCTCTCCTTCCACGGGTTTGGCATAGTATTTTAGGAGATTATATGGAATTTCAATGGTACCCAGGTCATATGACCAAAGCGAAAAGACAGATGCAAGAGGATATCAAGCTGATAGATCTTGTTATCGAACTTGTAGATGCGAGGATTCCTCTTAGCAGCAGAAATCCTGATATTGATGAGCTTGGCAAGCAAAAAGCGAGACTGATCCTTTTAAATAAGGCAGATTTGGCCGATAAAAGTGTAACTGCACGTTGGGTAGATTACTTCAAGGAAAAAGGCTATTTTGTAGTGACTCTTGATGCTAGAAGCCGTGGCGGTATGAAGTCAGTCACCCAGGTGGTTATGGATGCCTGTGCACAAAAAATAGAGCGAGATAGAAAGCGCGGCATTAAAAACAGACCAGTGCGAGCCATGGTAGTTGGAATCCCAAATGTTGGAAAATCTACCTTTATCAATTCTTACGCAGGAAAGGCTTGCGCAAAGACGGGCAATAAGCCTGGGGTTACCAAAGGCAAGCAATGGATTCGCTTAAATAAAAATGTAGAGCTTCTTGATACACCAGGAATCCTTTGGCCAAAATTCGAGGACCAGAAAGTGGGACTTCATTTGGCTTGCATCGGTTCCATAAAGGACGAACTTCTTTTGACAGAGGAATTGTCCTTAGAACTTTGTAAGATTTTAAAAGAAAAGTATCCAGGAGCATTGGCTGAGCGCTACTTGATTGACGAAAGCCAGGATGTGGTGACTTACTTAGAACAGGTCGCAACCAACCGCAATTGCAGATCCAAAGGCAACCAGTTAGATTTGCAAAAAGCAGCGGCACTTATCATTGATGATTTCAGAAATGGAATTATCGGAAAAATTTCCCTAGAATTTCCGGAGGACTATAACGATGGCAGCAACGAACAATAATATGAAAAAATATGACACAGACGCAGATTTATCTGCAGAAAAAGAGGATAAAAAAGAGACAAACATTGCTTCTGAAATTTTAAGCATGCTTATTTATGTGGCAGTTGTTTTTGGAGTTTGTTTTTTGATTATTACTTTTGTGGGACAAAGATCTCGTGTTAGCGGATCTTCCATGGAGGCGACACTTAGTGATGGAGACAATCTTATTGTTGACAAGATTTCCTATCGCTTCGATGATCCAGAGCGCTTTGATATTATTATTTTCCCATATCAATATGAGGAAGATACCTACTTTATCAAGAGAATCATTGGACTTCCAGGAGAGACAGTTTATATCAATGATGCTGGTGAAATTTACATCGATGGAGTTCTTTTAGAGGAAGATTATGGACTTGAAACCATCGAAAATCCTGGAATTGCCAGTGAACCAATTACTCTTGGGGATGATGAATATTTTGTCTTAGGAGACAACAGAAACAACAGTACAGACAGTCGTATGGCTTCTGTTGGCAATATCAAAAGAGAAAATATCGTTGGAAAAGCTTGGGTACGCATTTACCCATTTGATAAAATAACAAAAATAAAACACCAGTAGGGCAAAACATGGAAAATGAAAAAAAGATAAAAGACATTCAACAGGAATATCAGGAAACTAAGGTTTCGGAACTGTCAGATTTTATCGAGCAGTACATAAGAGATGGCAGACCTGGCGTGTCAAAAATTATCAATCAGGCACAGAAAAAATTAGAAAACCTGCGCGAAGAGCGGGAGCGTTTGGAAGTTTTGCGTTTGTATGAACACAAATACGAGGATGAGTATCCCCTGATTTGTGGTATTGACGAGGTGGGACGCGGTCCTCTTGCTGGACCTGTTTGCGCAGCTGCAGTGATTTTGCCAAAGGATTGTGAGATTTTATATATCAATGATTCCAAGAAACTGAGTGAATCGAGGAGAGAGGCTCTCTATGAAGAGATTATGGAAAAGGCAGTTTCTGTAGGAATTGGTTTTGCTTCGCCAGAAAAAATTGATGAAGTCAATATTTTGCAGGCGACTTATATAGCCATGCGACAAGCGATTGATGAGTTAGATGTGGAACCAAATCTGTTGCTCAATGATGCTGTGACCATTCCGCAGGTTTCTATTCGACAGGTGCCAATTATCAAAGGCGATGCAAAAAGCATTTCAATTGGCGCGGCAAGTATTATTGCCAAGGTAACCAGAGATCGTTTGATGAAAGAATACGATAGTATCATGCCGGAATATGGTTTCGCGGCCAACAAAGGTTATGGAACAAAAGAGCATATTGAGGCTTTGAAAAAATATGGACCGAGTCCGATTCACAGAAAGACATTTATCGGCCATTTTGTAGAAGTGTAAAAGTACTGGGGAAAGGAGGCTGCGATGCAGGTTTTTGACTTACTCAATCAATACCAGAACAACTTGTCTTCTGGAAGTGAGATTTCTGTCAAGACAAAAGGAATAGAGCAACTGGTTGAGACTGCAAAGCAGCTGAAAACCGGTAATATTTTCGAGGGAACGGTTAATAGCGTTCGTGGTTCAGAGGTTATACTTGGACTTAGCAGTGGTCAAAATATTACAGCCAGACTTGATGCCGGATTGTCCTTGGTAAAGGGGCAGTCTGTTTTTTTTCAGGTGAAATACAATGATGGTGAGCAGATTCGCATAAAGCCAGTTTCCTTAGGAGGAGATCAGAGCAATCCGACTTTGTTAAAAGCTTTGGATTCTGCCGGCTTAGCAGTGAGTGAGCGCAACTTGAATATGGTCAATGCTATGATGAAAGAGCAGATGTCCATTGATGCGAAAAGTTTGCAAAATATGGCGAGAAGTGTTGCAACATACCAAAATGCCAGTCCAGAAAATATTGTTCAGATGCAAAAAACAGGCCTTACAATTTCGGCGGACGCTCTTGAACAGTTTGATATGTATAAGGAGAATCAAAGCGAAGTCTTAGGACAGATTAAAAATGTGGCTTCTGCTATTTCTTCTGCATTTTCACAGGAAGATTTAAGCCTTTCGGATGCGGTTACATTAAATAAAAATTTGGTTTCTTTTTTTACCGATGCAAGCAAAGGAGAAAACGAAGCTTCTTTTGAGACATCAAAGAATAGTTTGGCAAAAGAACAAAATCCTTTAAGCGATAAACTGCAAGGCAAAGCGCAAGAAGTTGCTTGGACGGAAACTGACACAGATTTTGCCCTTTCTAAAGATGACTTTTTAGATTTACAAAAGAAGATTTCTAATCTTACAAGAAACGCGGCTTTTAATATGGATGAGCCTTCTTTTTCTACTGATTCAAAAGAAGGCATGGATACCTTTGCTCCTGGGTCAAAAGAAGGTGTGGATACTTTTGCTTCTGGGTCAAAAGAAGGAGAGTCATTAGGGGCTGCCGGCGCAAAAGAAGATATGGATATTTTTACTTCTGGGTCAAAAGAGGATGCGGCTTTAGGAACTGCCGGCGCAAAAGAAGATGTGGCGTTAGGATCTGCCGGTGCAAAAGATGATGCAGCTTTGGGATCTGCTGGCGCAAAAGAAGGTGCAAAGATTTTAGCATCTGATATGTTAGATAAAACGGGATTAGACTCGTACGATTTTGGATTAAAAGATAAAAATGAATCAGAAATTTTGCGAAAGCTCAGTAATTTTTTAGAAGATCACATCAGCAAACTCCCGCAGAAAGAAGTCAAGGAATTGCTTGAGAGCAAGCCTTATAAGAAACTTTTAGAGTCGGTTATATTAGATAAGTGGACTGCCACAACTGAGGATTTGACAAAAGAAAAAAGTATCAGCAATTTATATGAAAAGATGAAAAATCAGCTTTTGGAGCTGGAAAATTTGGTGTCAAAATATCCCAAAATACAGCAAGAAGTTCAAAATACAACTAGAACGCTGGGGCAAAACATTGATTTCATGAACCAGATGAACCAGATGTATTCTTATGTACAGGTTCCGCTTCGCATGTACAAGCAAAATGTAAACAGTGAACTTTTTGTCTATCGAAACAAGCAAAGTGTAAAAGACAGTGACGAACTTAGTGCTTTTTTACATTTTTCCATGGAGGCACTTGGAGATGTTGATATTTCTGTAAAAATGCAGCAAAAAAATGTGACAATGCAGTGGTATCTTGGAGATGAAAATAGCCTAACCCTGCTAGAACAAAATGTTCATCTGCTTGAAAATAGATTGAATGAATTGGGATATAATTGTTCCCTTTCTTTTGCTGGCGAAGAAAAAAATGTCAATTTTGTAGAGGATTTTCTTATGGCGGACAAGAAGACGGGCGGTGAAGTACACCGATATTCTTTTGATGTGAGGGCATAGATATGGATGAAAAGAAATGGAAGCCTACGGATTTTTCAAAAGAGAAAACTGCTGTGGCGCTTAGCTATGATCCCGGTGATGTAGCACCAAAGATTTTGGCTACGGGCAAAGGATACATGGCGGAAAAAATCATAGAAACTGCCAAAGAAAATGAAGTCCCTTTTTATGAAGATTCTTCCTTGGCAGATACATTGTCAAAATTTGATATTGGAGAGGCTATCCCACCGGAACTTTATGAGGTGGTGGCTGAGATTTTGGTATATGTCAATGGCATGGAAAAAATAAAGGCAAAGATGGATGGGAGGACATAGAAACGAGCATTAATAAACGAAGCCTGGGGAGTATATGGGAAAAAACAGCGGCGGAGTATTTGGAAAAATTAGGATTTCGTATTTTAGAATTTAATTTTCGCAATCGATTTGGAGAGATTGATATAGTGGCAAAAGAGGGCGATACTTTGGTTTTTGTGGAGGTAAAGTATCGAAAAAATGCCAATGCAGGCACTCCACAGGAAGCTGTTGGAATAAAAAAACAGCAAAATATCTGCCGAGTTGCAGATTACTATATCCTGCGTCATCCAAAGGAAGTGACGGGACAGATACGATTTGATGTAGTGGCTATATTGGGGCAGGAAATCACCCTGATACGTAATGCTTTTTCTTATATAGGAT
>CAVIOJ010000079.1:0-3619 GCA_963644225.1 Lachnospiraceae bacterium
ATCAAAAGGCAAGGAGTGAAATTATGCTATTATACAAAGTAAAGGATTTTAATGAACTAAGCCGCAAGGCTGCCAATATCATTTCAGCACAGGTCATCTTAAAGCCGACCTCGGTGCTGGGACTTGCGACAGGTTCTACTCCGGTAGGCACCTACAAGCAGTTGATTGAATGGTACGAAAAAGGAGACATTGATTTTTCCCAAGTCACCACCATCAACCTCGATGAATACGAGGGGCTTGGTGCAAGTGATATCCAGAGTTATCGCTATTTTATGAATGATAATCTCTTTGACCATATCAATATCAACAAGGACCATACCTTTGTACCAAACGGACTTTGCAAAGACACCAAAGACGCCTGCAAGGAATATGATGATTTAATTAGTTCCTATGGCGGAATCGACCTGCAGTTGCTTGGTATCGGCGGCAATGGTCATATCGGTTTTAACGAGCCGACCGACTCTTATATCAAGTCAACCCATGTGGTAACCCTCTCTGAAAATACCAGAAAGGCCAACGCAAGATTTTTTGCATCCATAGACCAGGTGCCAACCCACGCGATTACCATGGGAATCGAAGGTATCATGCATGCGAAAAAAGTCCTTTTGCTCGCCAGCGGTCAGGCAAAAGCCCAGGCAGTGCGAGATGCCTTCTATGGTCCGATTACGCCACAAGTGCCAGCTTCAATACTTCAGCTCCATCCGGATGTAACCGTGATTGCTGATGAGGAAGCCTTATCCCTCCTTTAGAGGCCTTGCTTTTGCCACATGACTTATTCCTTTGGCACAAGATTTTAAGAAAGAAGATACACACTATGATCATTAAAAATGGACTGGTCTTTACCGAAAACAAAAGTTTTGAAAGAAAAGACATCTACATAGAGGACGACAGATTTGTAAGTCCTGTTGACTACACAGGTAGCAGCTCGGATGTAATCGATGCCGCAGATTGCTATGTCATCCCTGGACTTATCGACATACATAGCCACGGAGCAGTTGGCTGTGATTTCTCAGATGGCGATAAGGATGGTCTAAAGAAAATCCTGGCCTACGAAAGAGCGTGCGGCATCACGACCTACTGCCCGACTTCCATGACTCTGCCGGAGGAGACACTAAAAAAAGCATACAAAAGCCTAAATGATCCTGTCTTTTTTCATCTGGCAAACGATAGAACAGACAAGCCATTTTCCGGTCAATCTCCAAAGGAGTCCGGTTACGCTAGAGTAGCCGGAATCAATATGGAAGGACCATTTTTAGATGAGGCAAAAAAAGGTGCCCATCAGGCATGTTATCTTAAGCCTGCAACTGCTGCATTTTTTGATGCCTGTCAAAAGGCGGCATCAGGTGCCATACGCCTGGTAACTGTTGCGCCAAACATTGCGGGCAATATGGATTTTATCAGTGACTATCATGATAAAGTAACCATTTCCTTAGGACATACTTCTTGCAACTACGACACTGCGAAGGAGGCGATTGCTGCCGGAGCCAATCACTTGACTCATTTATTTAACGCCATGCCTTCC
Organism: Lachnospiraceae bacterium; assembly: GCA_963644225.1. Lineage (GTDB taxonomy): Bacteria > Bacillota > Clostridia > Lachnospirales > Lachnospiraceae > Pararoseburia. The sequence goes on from CAVIOJ010000079.1 coordinate 1,523, forward strand.
CTTCTTCACAGAGAGCCAGGACTAATAGGTGCTGCCATGGACAATAGAGCTGTCTACGCCGAACTGATTGCCGACGGTATTCATGTCCACGATGCCATGATTCGCAATGCCTTTTTCATGTTCTCCGACCACATCTGTCTTATCAGCGATTCCATTCGCGGCACAGGACTTTCGGATGGTTCTTATGAGTTGGGAGGTCAGATCTTCCATGTCAATGGCAAACTTGCCACATTAGATGACGGCACCATAGCCGGATCGGTAACCAACCTCTATGATGCCATGTGTCATGCCATAGCTATTGGCATTCCTATGGAAGAGGTCATTGCCGCCGCTACCATAAACCCAGCAAAAAGCATTGGCATCTACGATCAGGTAGGCTCCATCACTCCGGGCAAATATGCCGATGTCTTAATCGTAAATAAAAAAATGGAACTGCAGCGTGTGCTGTAGTTCCATTTTTTTGCCTTACTGGCTAATCTCATTCCTTGAATAATTTATCTACTGCAGAAGTCGCCCCATAACGATTTCCTGGTTTCCCACATGAATTTGAGAGAATCCACATTTTTCATAAAAGGCAATTGCTCCCGTATTGTCTACGGCTACATCCAAAAGGAGGCCTTTGATTCCTTGCTCTTTAAAATGATCTGCTAAAGTATTCAAAAGCATCCTGCCTACTCCCTGTCCCTGACATTCCGGCAAAAGATCAATATGTAAGTGTGCCGGATATTCCTCAGAAAAAGGCTCGATTGCTTCCATGGATGATGGTCCCATGGCCTGCGTTACTGGATTTTTTGACCCTTCTAATATATAGGTCGTAAAAACTTTCTTATAGGTCAAATAATCCTTGGCGCCTAAGATATAGCCCTTGACCTGATCATTTTCATCCACTGCCACAAAACAGTTTTCTGGTTCTTCCTCGATATAATAGCGACAAAATACATCCTGCAAGGCCTCCGCAAACAGAGGATTGTTTTTCCACTCATCATCTGCTAAAGCTATACAAACCTTCTTTACATCTTCCCCATCTTTTTTTTCAAATTTTCTTATCTGATACATGGCTCCTCCTAACTCTTCATCATCTTTTCTGCAAATGTTTTGTTAAATTCCTCTGAAACGGCTGCCGCTTCAACAGTAGAGGCTTTTACTTCCGGAGACATTCCGCTCATCATCTTCTTGACATATTCCATCTTTTCTGCGGTCTTATCTGGTTCTTGTGGATCTCCACTGCCCCAGGATACTTTTGAAAAATGTTTTTTGAAATACTCAAGACGCTCTGCATAATCGCTATATTCTGCCTCTGTCGCAGCATTTTCTCCTGCCCAGGCATGCTCTGCCATGGCATAAAGTCGAGGAAAGATTCTCTCCTCTAAAACCTGCGGTGTCTCGATATATTCTGACCAAGTGCAGGCTTCATAACCCATCATGGCAGGATCACCTGCATAGTCCTTACCAGCAATAATCGGTCGACAGGTGTAACTGCGCTTCATAGGAGACATGGCAGCCGGATAGTCATAATATAAATCAAACATATCCGAATAAATAAAATGTCCGCCTTTTCCGACAAACTCCGGCAGCTTTTTTTTATGCTCTAACGACCAGTACTGCACGATTTCCTCTCCATCTAAAAAGTCAACCGCCTCAAGGGAATCGTTCCAGCAGATGACCTTTTTCTGATAGGTCTCTTTTAGATATTTGGCAATCTCTTTTGTAAAATATCCCTGCAAGGCTATCTCATCAGAAAGGCCAATTTCTTGTATCCTCTTTTGACAGTCAGGGCACTTTTTCCACTCACCCTTTGGCGCCTCATCACCGCCAATATGGATATATTCACCAGGAAAAAGCGGTACAATTTCATCTAACACATCCTTTATAAAGGTAAGTGTCGAATCCTTGCCAGGGCATAAAATAACAGGATAGATTCCTCCGCATGTCGCCAGTTTTACAGGTTCTCCAAAACAGCTGAGGAAAGGATAGGCCGCCGTCATGGCTCTGGTATGGCCCGGCATATCTATCTCCGGTATCACAGCAACGCCGCGCTTTTTTGCAAAATCCACAACCTCTTTGATTTCTTCTTTGCTATAAAAGTCATCCCCACAC
>CAVIOJ010000080.1:0-17672 GCA_963644225.1 Lachnospiraceae bacterium
AAATTGCGTAAATTTGTTAGGTATCGATTTGAGGCTTGGGGTTTGTGTACATTTAAAGCTGAAGACTTGCGACGCGTCGTCCGCCTGGGGCATACGCTTTCAGGAAGCTCTTAGTCTAGTGGGAGTAAATGCCGCATCCAGCAATGTCAATTATGCACGAGGTCTCGGAACGCGCACGTTACTATTACAAAATTCGAGTTTACTGCGCTTGAACGTCTCGCACCTCGTGCAAACATTTTGCTGAATGACGGCATTAACTCCCACACGACACGACTTATTCAAGCGTATGCACTCAGGCGAACGGCGCGTTTACGCAAGTGTCCAGCGTTAAATGAACACAAACAATAGGAAGAGCCGAAAACGATACCAACAAATTAGCAATTTGAGCCGAGTTTGGGCACCCTAAGCCACAGGCCACTCCCACGAATCAGGGGCCACAGTCTTTGCATACTTCCAGCGTCAGGCCCCACTGTAATTCCAGATAGATTAAGGCATCAAGCCTCACGGGGGTGGGCGGGAAGCCAAGCCCCCACAGCACTCTTTGGCCGCTCCCCAGGTCTTAAGTCCTGGCAGAAAAAAGCCCGCCCAGCAGCGTGGCTTGCATTAAGGGCGGGGATTTTAATATATACGTTGCATTTTTTTCCTGTATTGCATGGGGGTCATCTGGAATTTTTTCTTGAAGGCATTTTGAAAGTAGCTCTGGCTGGAATAGCAGAGGTAAGTGCTGATTTCGGTCAGAGACATACTGGTATACATCAAAAGGCTTTTGGCTTCTTCCAGTTTGCAACGGGAGATATAGGCTCCCGGTGAGATGCCCAGTTCTTTTCTAAAGCAGTTGGTGACATAGGATGCGCTTCGTTCGATGCTGTCTGCAACATCGCATACTGTGATAGGTTCGTTGGTGTGACTGCGGATAAAATTCATGCAATGGAAGACATCGCTGGAGACACCGAGTGGAATGTGACTTTTCCCGGAAAGCTGACAAAATTTTATAAGCATGTTGTAGCGCAAAGTTTCGATTTCGTTGATGCTTTGGAGCTTTTCACATTCCTGTACATATTGTCCCATCAGTTCGAAGGCCACTTCAGTTGGAACGCCTCCTGGAATGGCACCAATCATGACAATATTGGTGATGGTGGAAATAAACATATTTTTTGCCTGCCGAAGGGGCGATGTGGCTAAAGGTTTCGCCAAAAGATTTAGCGGAATCTGATTTAAAAAATCTTCTAATTCATCTTCATTTCCCATTTTTATAATTTCATAGAGGCGAAGTTCATTTCCGTAGGTGTTGAAATATTCCTTGTTTTCTTCTCCCACAGAGGGCTTGACCTGGGTGGCCATGGCATCTGCATCGGGGGTGTAGTTGGGAAAAAAGTGATTCAACTCAATGTTTTCGTTGTTGAGAGCCTGATGTACAAAAATCATATGTTTGGCCAATTGTAGTTGACTCATGCGGGGAATGGAACAGAGAAAATCCTGTATTTTTTCTTTTTGGGCTATGGGAATTTTGTTCTCGCGGAGAAATTTATTGAGAATTTCTGGTGTGATTTCTGTCTCAAAAACAGGGCCTAAAACGACGTGCTTGGAAGTGTCGTTGATGCGTACGACGCCATATTCCAATGTGGAATCGTAATGACTAAAGCAGGGACAGGGAAGTTCGTCAGGAACATAAAGGTCGTTATATTGGGGAATGTTTGCCACCTCCTGTATGGAAGAATAGAGGATTTCCTTTCCGTCCAAGTAATTTATAGGAATACTGGTGGCTGAGAAAAAATTTTTACAAAAATTGGTATAGTCCATGTGATGCTCCTTTTTGTCTGATATTTAGAAATCATGGTACTAGTATATTTGTAAAAAAAGAAATTGTAAATATCGAAAATCGCAATATTGTAATGAAAAACGCAATACCAAGGACTTTTTCGGTGGTATTCTTTCATCATCAAAACAGAGATTATAGCGCGCAAAATGTAATCCAAATTTGAAGGAGGTTTTTATGAAGAAAAATACATGGAAGAGAGTCCTTTCGGTAGCACTTGCTTCTACTATGGTAGCAACTGCCTTTGCTGGTTGTGGTAAATCCAGCAGCTCAGATGATCCAGATCATTTTACCATGTGGGTTTATCAGACAGATGGTGCTGGTAAATACTATACCGATTACAACGACTCTGCAGCAATTCAATACATTGAAAGTCAGACATGGGATACCGAAAATGGTGGAATCGGTGATGGCGAGAGCTTGGATTTTGATTTCCAGGTGCCTGTTGCCGGATCAGAATCAGACAACTTTAATACTTTGATTTCTACAGGAGATTATCCAGAACTTTTGGATTTGACTGTATCATCAGAAAGTGCAGAAGCATTGGCAGATGACGGAGTCCTTATGGATATCACCGAATATGTAGAAAAATATATGCCAAATTATGTGGCTTATTTGGATGCAAATCCTGACCTCAAGATGCTTTGTACATCAACAGATGATGAGGGCAAGACACATTATTATCAGATTTGCCTTTTAGGTGATTCTGTTAGAAATCCTTGGCAGGGATATATGTATCGCCGTGACTGGGTAGTAAAATATGCAACTCCTACAGATTATGTATGGGATTGGGATAGCGACTATGTAAAGGAAAATGGACATCCAGAAGTTACTCCACTTTCTGAAGCAAAGAAGCAGAACAACTTAAATGGTTGGAAGACCAACGAGGTTACTTCATTTAGCGCAACAGATGGAGATGATCCAGATAATACATACGAAGATAATGTTATTTTCCCAAGTGGTACATCAGATCCTCTTACCATCAGCGACTGGGAGTGGCTGTTCGAAGCATTTGACAAGGCAATCGATGAGAGAGGCTGGGATGATGCTTATGGAATTTCTATTTCTTACATGGGAAATAGTACCTTAGGTGACTTGGTTTCATCTTTTGGTGGAGGTAATGGATATTACTACATCAACGAAGATGGAGAAGTAGAGTACGACGGAACTTCAGAGAATTTTGAAACATATACAGAGTGTATGCAAAATTGGTATAAGGAAGGCTGGTTAGACAAGCAGTTCTACACCAGAACAGATATCTTCTACATGATCAATACCACAGGCGTTAGCCAGGGTAAGGTAGGTCTTTGGTCAGCTTATACAGGAACCGCTTTAGGATCAGTTATTCGCGATACCTGCCTTGATGAATCAGATAAAGAAGATGCATATGCTATGGCTGCTCCTCTTCCTGTCAACGATACTTACGGATCAGATGATCAGAAATTCAAAGATCCAGACTGTATGTATCAGGACAGCAAAAAAGCAGCAGCAGTTGGTATTACAAGTAAATGTGAAGACAAGGATCTTGCTACATTGCTTACCTTCTTTGATTGGACATACACCATGGAAGGAGCCCTTGTTACCAACTTTGGTTTAACAGAAGAGCAGGTAGCTGATACAGATCTTGATCCAAACCTTTATGAGGAATATGGATATGCCGGAAGCTACAAGGAAAGTACAGGAGATGATGGCAAGACTACTTACACCAAGTTGATTCCTTTGGATGATGCGGTAGGTGGTGCTGTAACAGCAATTCGTCTTTGTGTTGGCCTTCAGTTAAATGGTAACTCTGAGGATTATAACCTTGAGGAAGGTGAATCTAAAGTATTAGGCCATGCATATGAGATGTGGACCAAGTATGAAGATACTGGTAGTGCTTCTTCTTACACATCTTTGCTTGGTGCAGATGATTCTCAGACATGGAGTTCAATGCAGACCACAGTTACTGACTATATGAGCCAGAATCTGCCAAAGGTAATCATGGGCGAAATGTCTTGGGATGATTATGCAGCAGGCATGGAGGAAAAAGATCCATCCTCTGTATGTGAACTTTTGCAGAAGCAGATTGATAAATCTAAATAAAGAAAAAGCCTTATAAGGTATTTTAGAGACCGTCATACCTGTATGGCGGTCTCTTTTTACCTCAGTCGAGAATAAAATGGGAGAAAATTATGAATCAGCATATAAAATTATCGAAGACACAAATCAATGGGGGATCCTTGGATTTTTCCTATTTATTAGATGCGCCTGCAGGAAAACACGGATTCTTGCAGACAAAAGATGGACACTTTTATTTTGAAGATGGCACTAGAGCCCGTTTTTTGGGATTTAATATCGCTGCAAGATCGAATACACCAAGTCATGAATTAGCGGATAAATTGGCAGATCATTTTGCGAGTATGGGTGTCAATATCATCCGTATGCATGCAGCGGATGCTCCTATTGGAGAAGAAGAGTGTACCTGGAGCAGCTGCAAGGAAACACCACTTTTAAAATATACGGATGGCAACAGTATCGATTTTAATCCAGAAGGTTTGGATCGTTTTGATTATCTGGCAGCAAAATTGAAGGAAAAGGGAATATATCTGCATTTTGATCTTTTGATTGCTCGTCAATTTTTAGCGGGTGACAACCTTGATTATCCGAATGATATGGTTCCTTGTATCAAATGTTTCCCTATGTTCAACCAGCGACTTATTGACTTGCAAAGAGACTATGCGAAAAAGTTTTTGTGCCATGTAAACCCATATACGGGATTGGCCTACAAGGATGATCCTGCGGTGGCAGTGGTGCAGATGAACAATGAGGATTCTGCCATCAAGGGAATCGATGAAGTGGATCACAACCCGGATTTGCTTCCTTATATGGAGGAAGTACAAAGACGCTTTAATCACTTCCTTTTGATGAAATATGATAATCGGGAAAAATTGGCCAAAGCCTGGACCAGCGATGGAGTCTGCGCTTTGGGCGAGGATGAAGATCCAGAGAAAAATACAGTAAAGATGGTGAGGGGATCTTTTTATCAGCCAACCAATGATTCCTGGGGCGACTGGGCAGGAGATGTGAGCCCAGCTCGGTATGCAGATTATATGCAATTTGGGCTCTGGTCCAACCGACGTTTTTATCGCGAGTATAAAAATTATTTGATTTCTCTTGGAGTAAAGGTACCTATTGCAGCCAGCAATCTCATCGCAGGGGCGGCTGATGTCTACGGACATATCGATGGGGATTTTATGGAAAATAATACCTATTTTAACCATCCGATTTTGCCGGTTTATGGCCACACATTTATGACAGCCAATCCATCAGAAATGGTTTCAGTAAATCCTCTTAACGTGCAAACATATATTGGCCAGATGGCTACGACGCTTTTGTCTCTCGGCTCAATTTCCTGTGTAGAAGGCAAACCTTTTATGATCACCGAGTGGAATGACTATGGACTTCATCCATTTAGATCTACTTCTTTTGTTCAGATGATTGCTTACGCCTGCCTAAACGACTGGGATGGCTTGATTTTATACAATCATCATACATCGGATAAGGATAACCAGCCGGATGATGAAATTTTAGACGTCTTTGATTGTTACAATGACCCGGCTGTAATGTGTCAGTGGGGCTTCATGGCCAATGTATTTTTAAAAGGTCTGGTGGCAAAAAGTCCAGTATCTGTAGAACAGGTATTTACCATGGAAGATTTGGAAACTCTGCCAAACTGGTATGCAATGGTGAACTTGATTGCACCTTATATTACAGGCCTTCGCGCTTCTTTTGTAGAAAACGGACACAAATACATGGGAGATGCCGATTTGGCTATCAATGCAGGCTATTTTAACTGCGCTGACCTTTCGGAAGCCAAGCACAAGGTGGAATTTGCCTGGTCAAATGAAAGAGATGCATTCCGGAAATTCCCAGATGAGAGTCGACTCTCAAAGGGAAAAAAGAAAGATATAGATGCCGGTTCGAATGTTTACTTGGATGAAAAGAGTCTGATCATCGATGATATCAAAGGAATGTCAGGCATGGGAGACTACAGACAGTTTGCAGGCATTTTGGATTCTGCCATGAAGGAATGGGAGTTGATTCCAGAGGATGCAGGACTCGTGGATGGAAAGATCATCTCTGCTACCAAGGAAATCGTCTTTGATCCGGACCACTCCCGCTTTGAAGTGCATAGCCCATACGCAGCTTACTTTAGCGGCGCACCGGAAGAAACAATCGAACTTGAAGACCGTATATTTGTACAGACAAATAATGATCGAATTTCTATTTCGTTGATGCCTATTTTTAAGGAGGCGGATGAAAAGAAGAAATTGGCGGATGCGAGCGATTTTGTTATTTCCGCTTTTGGCAGATGCGGAAATGATGACAATGTGATTTCTGATGGACCTGAGTATGCACCGGGTATCAAGATGACCTGCATTACCATGAACGGAAAACTCTATGCCGAGACACTCGAAGGAAAAATTGTGGTTCTAGCAGAAAGCGGAGCAAAACTTGAACTTTTAGATACCCAGGGAAATGTCATACAATCCTGCGAAAAATCTGCAGAGAACGGACGAGTAGTCTTTGAACTTGCAGGAGATGTGGGAAGCGTATTCTATCATCTGCATATCGATTAAAGGAGCCAGAAGTTTATGAAAGATAAAATATATGAATTTTTAGAGGATGATAAGGCTTGTGCAATCTATCAGCCCAAATTGCCTCGTTACTGGTTCAACTATCTTTGGTCAAAAAATGGCTATTGCGCCCAGGTTTCTCAAAATGGACATGGCAGAAGTTATTATCTAAATGAAAAAGCAGACATGTGTATGCTAAACAATAACGATGCCCGTTATGTCTATATACGAGATGACGAAAGCATGGAAAGTTGGAATATCGGTGCGGCGCCTTTGAATGAGGAGATAGAGGACTTTGAGTGTATACATCACATAGGTTATTCGAAACTTTCTTCAAGAAAGCATGAAATTGCAGCTTCCTGGTGTATGTATGTGCCGGCAGACGGCTTTCACGAAGTCTGGATGATCCAGTTGAAAAATGAAGGAGAGAGTGAACGAAAACTCAGCCTTTTTGAGGCGACAACATTTGAACTAGAGGGCTTTTCCTATCCTCGGTACTATGAAAATTATCGCTGTATGGAGACGCATTTTGACAAAGATTTAAACGGCATTTATTGCTCTTCAAATCATCCTTTTGCACCTCATAAGAGGTACAATGCCTATCTTGCGTCGTCAGAAGCTGTTTTTGCTTACGATGGCGATTTGTCCAAGTTTTGTGGTGGTGTCGGCACCATCACAAAACCAGACGCCTCAGCCTATGCTCTTTTTTCAAGACCGGATGTGGTTGTAAAGGGAATGGACTGTACCAACTCAGAGGCAGCTCTTTTTGTACTCGGAGGTGTATTGCAGCAAAAAATCACCCTGGCCCCTGGAGAGAAGCGGGACATCTATCTGGTAATGGGCGTTAGCGAATCTCTTGAGGAAGCCGTCGAGATAAGAAAGCAATTTACAAAAAAAGAAGACGTAGAAAAAGGTTTGGAGGAAGCAGTTTCCTTTAACCTTGAAAAATATGATTCTCTTACCTTGCAGACTCCGGATGAAAAAGTAAACCATATCATGAGACAGTGGATCAAAAAACAGGTGGACTGCTGTATCGTAGGGAAAAAAGGTGTGCGTGACAATTTGCAGATTGCAGTAGGGCTTTTAAACTATAGACAGGATAAGGCCAAGGAGGAGATATTAGAGTGTCTGCGTCACCAGTTTGCTGACGGACATGCTGTACTCACTTGGTATCCGTACGATGATACCCGTTATTCGGATCAACCATTTTGGATTATCTGGGCTACCTGTGAATTGATCAAGGAAACGGGAGATTTTTCCCTTTTGGAGGAGGAAATCCCTTGGCAGGATGGTGGCCAGGCCACACTTATGGAGCATCTTCGTGCAGCAGTTTCGTGTCTGATTCGAGATAAAGGGGCCCATGGCCTGGTAAAAATTTATTTTGCGGATTGGAATGATGCGCTAAATATTACAACTGATCCGGAGGCGGAAAGCGTGATGCTCTCGGAACAGTTTTGTCTGGCGCTTCTTGAGATGGAAGAGCTCATGCATTTTATAGGCAATGAAGAATATGCCATCTTTTTACATCAGGAATACGAAAAATTGGCCTTGGCTATCAACACTTATGCCTGGGATGGCAAGTGGTATATGAGAGCGCTAAGCCATGTGGAAAATATTGGTTCCAAGGAAAGCATAGGTAGCAAAATCTATATCAATGCGCAGACCTGGGCAATCCTTGCAGATATCGTACCAAAGGAGCGAATGGATGATGTGGTAGCATCTGTAGATGCCATGGAATCAGACTTTGGATTTCCGCTTAATATGCCACCATATGAAAGTTATTCTCCAAATGTGGGCCGTATGTCAGGAATGCTTCCGGGACTTTTTGAAAATGGAGGAGTCTATTGTCATGCAACCAGCTTCAAGGTCTTTATGGACTGCAAGTTGGGACGGGCCAACAAGGCTATAGAGACACTTAAAAAAATCATGCCTGACAGCAAGGAAAATCCATCCATGAATTCTGGGGCTGAGCCTTATGTATTTACCAACTGTTATGCGACTCATCCGGGCTATTATGGTAAGTCCTACTGGTCTTGGACTACCGGAACTTCTGCTTGGGCTCTTCGCAGTATATATGAGGGAATCATGGGATTGCAGCGGTCTTATCAGGGCCTTCGCATTGCACCAAGCTTTCCATCAGATTGGGATGAAGCATATGTAAAACGAGATTTTCGCGGCGCAACTTATCAGATACATATTGTTAATCCAAATCATCTGGAAAATGGAGAGCCTCATATCTGTATGGATGGCAGCCAAATCACAGGTAATATTTTGCCGGATATGAGAGATGGCAAGGTACATGAGGTTTTGGTGACATTAACTTAGATGTAAAAATGAAAATCATAATCCCAAAATGAAAATCATAATACATAGAATGTGACCTGTGATAATTTATATAACAGTAAGAGCTGCCTCTTTTAATATGGAAAGGGGCATGAAATTAAGACAAGGAGGAAAGTTCTATGGCGAAAATAAAAGAGAAAAAAGCAAATTATAATCCCAAGAACACCTGGAGATATGATCTAAAGAAAAATGGAGTTCTCTATTTGATTTTTTTAATTCCATTTACCTTTCTTTTGATTTTTAAATACATCCCTATGGTAGGTATTCTTATGGCTTTTCAAGATTATAAGGTGGCCAAGGGATTATTCGGAAGCGATTGGGTAGGACTTGAAAAATTTAAAGAATTACTGACGGGAGCGCAGTTTGGCTATGCCTTTCGAAATACCGTCTATATGGCTCTTCTTAACTTGACACTGGGATTTATCATCCCGGTCATCCTGGGACTTTTGATCAGCCAGGTGCGCAATAAAAGAGCGTCGAGAGCGGTTCAGACTATTACCTACATGCCATACTTTGTGGCTCCAGTGGTTGTATGTACTTTGGCCAAGGAGTTTTTAAAAGAAGGCGGAGCCATCACCATGTTTTTAACCATGTTTGGACTTCCAAATCAAAACTGGTTAGCAGTCAATTCACCGGTATTTTGGTTTATCAACTGCTTCCTTGGTATTTGGCAGGGAGCCGGATATGGCGCTATCGTCTACATTGCAGCTATCAATGGTATAGATGAAAATCTCTACGAAGCGGCCTGCATTGACGGAGCGAGCCGTTGGCAGAGACTGTGGAATATTACCATACCAAGTATTGTGCCTTTGGTTGTTATGATGTTTACCATGCAAATCGGACTGGTATTTATGACTGGATTTGATAAGGTCCTGCTCTTATACATGCCGACAACTTACGAATTTTCAGATTGCTTGAGTACGTACACTTACCGAATGGCATTTTCTTCAGGAAATGACTTCAGTTTGTCTACAGCATCTGGTTTGTTGCAGTCCATCATTGGAACCTTGCTTTTGATCTTTGGCAATAAGATGTCAGAAAAAGCAACCAAGATGTCACTATTCTAAGGAGGGGAAAAAGATGGCTAAAAAGAAGAAATATAAAGAGGGAATGGTAGTAAAGCCGAGTGCCGGTGAAAAAGTGGCAGATGTGATCATTGGAGTAATCCTCTTTGCCTGCATGGCTTTGGCAATTATTCCTATGTGGCACACACTGATGGCTTCCCTGTCAGATGGAAATCTCCTGCTGGCTCACAATGGAGTACTCTGGAAATGGGTGACAGCCGACGGCAAGCCAAACTGGGGCGGCTATATCAAGACCTTGTCATACGATGATATGGCTATCATAAAAAGTTATGCCTATACTATTTTATATGTAGTTGGCAATGTCTTGGTGGGCCTGATTTTAAATGTTATCGCAGCTTATGTTATTTATCGCAAGCCAAAGGCATCTGGAATCATGATGTTATTTATCATCATTTCTTTGATGTTTAATGGCGGTACGGTTCCTACATATATGGTTATTCGAAACCTCGGAATGACGGGAACTATCTGGGCTATGATTTTGCCGGATTGTACCAACGCTATGTTTATTATTTTGACATTAAACGCATTTAAACAGGTGCCAAAATCAACCATTGAAGCAGCGGAGCTAGATGGTGCCGGACACTTTACCATAATGTTTAGAATTTTACTGCCGCAGGCTATGGGACTTGTGACTGTTACCATGATTAACACAGCTATCATTGCTTGGAATGCATGGTTTAACGCAATGCTTTATGTTCCAAGTGATAAAAACTTGTGGCCACTTCAGCTTTGGATCAAACAGATTGTGGCGGACAATGCTACTCTTACTACGGCAACTACACCGGATTGGAACCGTTATTTGGTATCTTATTGCGTAATTATTATTGCGACATTGCCAGTACTCATCTGCATGCCATTTGCTCAAAAGCAGTTGCAAAAGGGTTCTTTGATGGGAGCGGTAAAAGAGTAAACAATTATTTAATGCGATATTTGGGGGCAAAAAGTTATGTTTCAAATTGATGATATAACGATAAATTATCATTCCTTGCTAAAAAAAGATGGAGATGTCTATTATAGCGACATAAAAAATCCGATTTTGGGCTTTAGCCTTTCTAGTGATGAACAAAATTTTAAATTTAAAAAGGCCGTCTTATCCCTAAACGGATGGGAAAAGGAGCTGGATGACATATCTTTCGTGACCTATGAGGGAGAGGAACTTTTAGAGCTCCATTCTTATGAGATAGGACTTAGGGTAGAAGCGAAAGATGGCACAGTAAAAACCGCTCAGGGAAGCTTTTGGACGGGGAGATTGTCCCTTCCCTGGGAGGGAAGTTGGATTACGGATGCATCGGTGGTAAATGAATCACCGATTTCCCCGGCTCCCTTGGAATTTCGCAAGGTAATTTCCTTTGATAAGCCGGTAAAGTCTATCATCATCTTATCTACAGCCATGGGAATCTATGACTTGTATTGGGATGGCAAGAGGGTCAATAGAGACTATTTTGCTCCTGGATTTAGCGATTATGATCATAGCCTGCAGTACGGAATGTACTTCCTGGAAGATATAAAACCTGGCGATTACGAATTCCGTGGGATTGTTGCAGCAGGCTGGGCTTGCGGCAGATCTACTTTTATAAATGATACCAACAAGAGTAAGTCACTTTTGATGGCGGACAGACAGGCTTTTTTAGCAGACATCCTTGTGGAGTATCTAGATGGCACAAGCCAGTGCATTGGAACTGATGATACCTATGAAGTGTCGCAAAGCGGATCTTATCTTTTTGCTGATTTTTATGACGGGGAGATTTTCGAGGCTGACGAAAAAAATCAAAAATATAACTGGAAAAAGGCTGATTTCTATCAGTTGAAAGAAAAACCAACTATCACGGCCCGCTATGGAGAGCAGGTTTTAGGCCATGAGATTTTTGAAGGAAAATATATTGGACCTTCTGGCCAAGGGGATGCAATCTATGATTTTGGGCAAAATTTTGCCGGAGTAGTTTCCCTTGATTTAAATGCAAAGGCTGGGGATGTTATCACTATTTGCCATGGAGAGGCAATGGATGGAGATGAACTCTATATACAAAATCTTCGCTCAGCCAAGCAGGTTATAAAGTATCACTGCAAGGAAGGCAAGCAGTCCTATACGCCTAGATTTACCTATATGGGATTTCGCTATATTACCATTCGAGGAATCGCGCCAGAAAATATAGAGGTAAAGGCTATAGCAGTTTATTCCGATTTGGAGGAAGCGGGTGGATTTACCTGCTCAAATGAGGATCTCAACCAATTACAGAGCAATGTTGTCTGGAGTGGAAAAAGTAATTTCGTAGATATTCCTACTGATTGCCCGCAGCGAGACGAGAGACAGGGATGGACAGGAGATATTGCACTTTTTGCATCAACTGCCTGCTACAATTTCAATATGAATGCATTCCTTCGCAAATGGCTTTTAGATCTAAAGGCAGAGCAGAAAAAATCTGGCTCTATTCCATTTGTTGTACCAGAAAGGAAGGGCATTACCCCGGCTATTACTACCAGTTGCTGGGGGGACAGTTGTATTATTGTGCCATATGAGATGTATCGTTACAGCGGCAATGTTTCTATTTTAAAAGAGATGTATCCTGTCATGAAAAAATATATGAAGGATGTGCGTCGTTGGGCGGCCATGGGGCTTCTTGCAAATAAGAGTCCTTACGTGCTATCCCTTCCATTCCAATTTGGAGACTGGTGTGCTCCTTATGGCAATGTGCCTGATTGGCTTGCAAAAGGCAAATGGACTGGAACGGCATACTTTGCCAAGTCCTGTGAATATATGGAAAAAATTGCCCTGGTTCTTGGAATGGGAAATGATGCAAAAGAGTATGCTTCTCTTCGAAAAAAGGTTGCAAATACCTACATTGATAAATTTATGCAGGGTAAGGGGCAGATGCCCAAAAAGGATTCTTTCCAGACGGGTTATGTTTTACCTTTGTATTTTTCCCTGTCAGATGATGAGGCTGTCAATAAAACCATGGCAAAAAATCTGTGGGAGCAGATACAAAATGATGGCGGTCATTTAAAAACAGGATTTACCGCGACGCCATATCTTTTGTTTGCTTTGGCAGACCAGGGCCTGGTATCGGAAGCTTATGAACTATTGCTCAAAGACTCAAGTCCATCCTGGTTGTATCAGATCAGAAAGGGAGCGACTACTACCTGGGAACAGTGGGATGTCATTACAGAGTCTGGGGAGATAAAGGAAGCATCCATGAACCATTATGCCTATGGCGCGGTTGGAGATTTTCTCTATCGCAGAGTGTGTGGTCTTGAAGCAGTGGAAGCTGGATATAGAAACTTTGTGGTATCTCCTATGGTGGGAGGAAATCTCACATTTGCCCAGTGCTGGCACAGATGCCCGTACGGAAAGATTTTTGTTCGCTGGGAAAAAATGGAAGGCAATGACTATCTTTTAAAAATAGAAGTTCCTGTTGGAACTACTTGTCAGGTAAAGTTGCCAAACAAAGAAGTAGAAACAGTGGAGAGTGGAAAATATGAATTTAGATGGAATGAATAAAAAATATATGGATGATTCTTTGCCTGCCGAAAAGCGGGCAAAGTTTTTATTGGAAGAACTTTCTTTGGAAGAAAAAATGGCGCAGATCAACTGTGTTTTTCCATTTGATAAGGTAGCAGGAAATTTTGACTGGATTTCAGAACATATGCCTCTAGGAATTGGAGAGGTAAGTACCCTCGAGATGCGTCGCATCGAATCACTGCAGGAGGCAGCTGCCTGGGTTACGGAGGTACAAAAAATTGCCATGAAAAACAGTCCGCATAAAATTCCTGCTATTTTTCATATGGAGGGACTTTGTGGTGCCTTTATCCAGGAAGCTACCAGTTTTCCTTCAGGTATAGCAAGAGGGGCTTCTTTTGATCCAAAATTGGAAGAAGGAATCGGTCGCTGTGTGGCAAAAGAGGAATTGGCTTGTGGAATTACCCATATTTTGGCACCGGTTTTAGATATTTCCAGAGATTCCCGTATGGGAAGACAGGCGGAGACTTACGGTGAGGATCCGGCTTTGGCTAGTGCCATGGGAGTGGCTTATACCAAGGGTATGCAGCAGACTTCTGTGGATGGAAGAAGTGCACATGGAGTGGCAAAACATTTTCTCGCCTTCCACAACTCCCAAGGGGGCATTCACGGAACTCACAGTGATACTCCAAAGAGACTTTTACGGGAGATTTACGGAAAGCCATTTCAAGCGGCCATTAAGGAGGCAGGACTCAAGGGAATTATGCCTTGCTATTGTTCTATTGATGGAGAACCAGCATCTCTTTCCCATAGTCTTTTGACGGATTTGCTTCGCGAGGAGATGGGATTTGACGGTTTGTGCGTCAGCGACTACGGCGGCATTGAAAACAGCCATAATTTTCAACGAATTGGAGAGAGCTTAGCAGATGCTGGTGCTATGGCGCTTGCCGCCGGTATGGATGTGGAAATGCCAAGTCCAGCCGGTTATGGCAAGGATTTGCAGGATAAATTTGAAAAAGGCCAGATTGATATAAAGCTGCTCGATCAGGCGGTTTATCGGGTACTTCTTGCAAAATTTAGCATGGGTCTTTTTGAACATCCTTATCCCCTTATGGGAGAGGCTTTGGATGAAGTCTATAGCCAGCCGCAAGGAAAGGAACTTAGCCGTCAGTCTGCCTTGGAATCCATGACTCTTATAAAAAATAATGGGATTTTGCCTTTGCAAAAGGAAAAATGTAAAAAGATAGCCGTCATCGGTCCTCACGGGGACAATGCCCGCATGTTTTTTGGCGGTTATACACATATGTCCATGATGGAATCTATCTATGCGGTAGCCAACAGTATCGCCGGTGTCGCAGGAATTGAAAACGATTCTGGGGAGGAAATCCCTACAGTCCCTGGAACCAATATCCAGCTGGATCAGGGTGAAAAATACGATGCTATTTTAAAGAGGCAAAAACCGGACTGCCCATCTTTGCTTGAATATCTGAAAAAATATTTGCCGGATACGAAGATTTCTTTTGCCAAGGGATACAATATTGCCGGAGACGACAGATCTGATTTTGCAGAGGCACTTGAACTTATAAAAGAGGCAGATGTGGTCTTGCTTACTTTGGGAGGAAAGTATGGAACCTGTTCCCTTGCTTCCATGGGAGAGGGAGTAGACGGCAGTGATATAAACCTGCCAAAATGCCAGGACGCTTTTTTATCGGAAGCGGCAAAACTTGGCAAGCCTATGATCGGACTTCATATTTTTGGCAGACCGATTTCTTCGGATGTGGCGGATGAGGTCTTAGATGCTATTTTAGAGGCTTGGACCGGAGCTGAATTTTCGGCAGAAGCCATTGTAAAAACAATATTTGGAGAGAATAATCCGGCAGGGCGACTTCCTGTTTCTGTGGCTTATAACAGTGGACAGATTCCTATTTATTACAACCATCCTTGGGGGTCTGCAGAGTCTCAAAGTGGCAGTATTGGTTTTGCAAATTATGTTGACATGCCTCACAGCCCACGCTATCCTTTCGGCCATGGCTTGTCCTATGCGAATTTTTCGTATCAGGATCCTTCCATCGAAAAGAAGGAAATAAATCCAAAGGAAGATATAAAGATTTCCTTTGTTTTGAAAAACACATCCAATTTGCCGGGAGATGAGGTAGTACAGATTTATCTGTCAGATCGGTTTGCTTCTAGAACCAGACCGGTATTAGAATTGGCTGCTTTTTCGCGAGTCCATCTGGAGGCTTTGGAAGAAAAGAGACTTGAGTGTACCATCGCAGCTTCTCAACTTGCCTTTTTGGATGAGGATATGAGATGGAAGATAGAAAGCGGAGATGTGGATATTTTAATTGGTGCATCCAGCAAGGATATTCGCTTGAAGGATAGCATCCGTATAAATGAAAACGCATGGATAGAAGGAAGAAATCGGGCCTTCTACGGAAAGGTGGAAGCAAGATGAAAGTAGTATGCAATCCAGTAAATGTACCTTATGCCTATCAGTTTAAAAAAGATCCAAGAGATCAATACAAGATGACAGTCAATCGTGAGGCGGCGGATCCTTCCATGGTGATGTATCAGGGAAAGTATTATCTTTTTGCTTCCATGACAGGATCTGTGTGGGTATCAGAAGATATGGCCCATTGGCAGAGCTATCCATTGCCAGAAAATATGCCAATCTATGACTATGCACCGGATGTGCGTGTGGTGGGGGATTATCTGTATTTTACAGCGTCCAATCGTGATGTAAAGTGCAGCTTTTATCGCACAAAGGATCCAATCTGCGGCCCTTATGAGGAAATCCCTGGATACATGGATTACTGGGATCCAAATCTTTTTTTGGATGATGATGGAAGACTTTATTTTTACTGGGGCTGTGCCAATGCCACACCAATCTGGGGCATTGAATTAGAGCCTGAGACCATGAAACCGATTGGAGAAAAAAAGGAGTTGATTTTCGGCGATCCATATCATATTGGATATGAGAGATTCGGTGAAAACCACTGCGAGGAACCGAGAAGCCCGGAGGAGATAGATGCTCTTTTTGCAGAATTTTTGGAGTCCTGTGGGGAAGATGCCGATAAAATTCCAGAATCCAACAAGGCCATGATTCGAGCAACTTATGCGGGTATGCCTTATATCGAGGGGGCTTGGATGACCAAGTACCAAGGCAGGTACTATCTGCAGTATGCCTGCCCGGGAGCTGAGATCAACGTTTACGCAGATGGCGTTTATATTTCCGATTCGCCGCTTGGACCGTTTTCTTTGGCAAAAAATAATCCTTTTTCATATAAACCGGGTGGATTTTTGCCGGGGGCAGGACATGGCTCTACCATGGAGGATATAGAGGGAAACTGGTGGCACACCGCTACCATGCGTATCAGCAAAAATCATATTTTTGAGCGACGTGTGGGTATATGGCCTGCAGGTTTTGATGCGGATGGAGAACTTTTTTGCAACCAAAGATTCGGAGACTGGCCTCATATTTTAGAGGACATAAAAGAGAATCCTTGGGCTAAGCCAAGATGGTATCTTCTCAGTTATCAGGCGAAGGCTTCTGCTTCTTCTTGCGAGACGGGCCATGAGAGTTCTTTTGCTACAGATGAGAATGTCCAGACCTGGTGGAAGGCAAAGTCAGGAGATGAAAATCCTTGGATATGCTTGGATCTAGGGAAATGTGCTCGCGTGCATGTAGTCCAGGTTAATTTTGCAGATGATATGGAAAAAGAGATAGAATGCCCGGGAAATCTGGTGCCAGGACCTGATATGGAGCGCTACATTGATACCCAAATCCATCCTACAAGATGGATGTTAGAAGGTTCCATGGATGGAGAAAAATGGGAAATTATTGCGGACAAATCGGAGGTGGATACAGATTTGCCACACGACTTTTTCGTGATGGAAGATGGCAGGGATTTACGTTTCATCAAGCTTACGATTCTTGATGTGCCATACCATGTCGCTCCATGCATCTCGGGACTTCGTGTCTTTGGCTGCGGCTATGGTATGCGACCAGAGATGGCGCGAATTAGTGTAGAAAGAACCGATGCCAGAGACATGTATGTAAGTGCCGTATCAGATGAGAGCGCCTGCGGTTATAACATCCTGTGGGGCCACAAGCCAGACAAACTCTATCATAGCTGTCTTGTCATGGGCCCGTGTGAAAAATACAAGATAGGAGCCCTCGTGGAAGGCCAGAACTATTTTGTTCGGGTGGATGCCTTTAATGAAAATGGGATTACCGAGGGGGAAGTGAGGGAGATTTTATAGGGGAAAAGTTGACAGGTTAGAAATCATTTAAAATTCATTCTTGACACATAATTCTTTGCACCATATACTTACCGTATCTATTTTTATCATTATAT
>CAVIOJ010000080.1:17682-19313 GCA_963644225.1 Lachnospiraceae bacterium
ATCTATAATCGATTCGCATTTCATTGGAAAAAGTTCATATTTGGGAGGTAAGTATATGGGGGAGAAGGATATAAAAGCAAAGAACTATTTGAGCGATAATGAGAGATTTGCGGATCTTTGCAATTACTATTTTTTTCACGGAAATCAGGTCTTAAAACCAGAGGATTTAGAAGAGCAGGATACAACTGAACTGTTATCTGTATTTGGAATAGACAGTAAAGAAATACAGCTACAAAAATGGCGGGACCTGTTAAAGCGAGCTGTTATAAAACGCACAAAATCATGCAATTATGTTATTATAGGGATAGAAAATCAGACAGATGTACATTATGCTATGCCTGTTCGTAATATGATTTATGATGCGATTAACTATGGTAATCAGGTAAAAGAAGCGGCAAAAAGACATAAGGCTGATAAAGTTTTGAAAACAAAAGGAGAATTCTTGTCTGGATTTTCCAAGGAAGACCGATTGACGCCTATAGTTACGCTTACGGTGTATTGGGGAACGGCACCTTGGGATGGACCTAGAAGCTTGCATGAAATGCTGGTGCCCAATATACTTTCTTTGGAAAATTATGTAGCAGATTATCATCTTAATCTTATTGCACCATACGAGATAACGGATTTTGAAAAATTTCGTACATCGCTTGGCGCTGTGCTGGAGCTGATTAAGTATGCAGATGATGAGAAGAAGATGGAAAATGCAATTATGACTAGAGAAATCTATCATAATCTTGAGCAGGAGACTGTAAAAACTATTGCAATGTTTACAGGGATGGATATAGAGATCGAATCTGATAGGGAGGATGCAAAAATGGATATGTGTAAAGCGTGGGAAGATCATAAACAGGCCGGTGTAAGTGAAGGGATTTCTCAAGGAATATCGCAAGGGGAGGATGGAATGATTCGCAGGATGTATCAAAATGGTATGTCAATGCAGAACATTTCTTTAATCACAGGAATGTCACAAGAGCGTGTCCGTGACGCCATTAAAAATTGCTAATATGAAAAAAAGAATTGCCAGCAGCCTACTAATTTTAATAGCCTTTTTGACTATGATTTTGTATACAGTTTTGTATACCCCATACGTATCTTTTGACAGACATGGGACTTCCTGGCTTTGCATTGGAGACAGCATCACCTTGGGTGAGACCAACAATCGGGTTTCCTATGCGGATTATGCTGCAAGATGTATGGGCCTGGATTTATATAAAGAGGGCTATAGTGGCTATACGAGTAAAAATTTGCTGGATTTATCGGACCGTTTTGAGAGGGATGCAGACTATATTACAGTTTTATGTGGGACTAATGACTGGGTGTTTGACAGACCGGTAGGAGAGGCATCTGATGAGGACGAGACTACTTTTTGTGGATCTGTCAATCAGTTGATGGAGATGTTAAAAGAAGGCCATCCTGATGCTAAAATCGTTTTCTTTACACCATTGCCAGGAATTTTGGGTTACAATTCTTTGATTCCATTTGACGGTACAGTCAACTCGCTCGGCCTTACCATAGAAGATTATGCCAATGCCATGATTACATGTGGTGAACAAAATAATATAGAGGTCGTTGATTTGTACCATGACGGCCCTATTGATAGTGGAAATATCGACAAATATACCAACGATGGA
>CAVIOJ010000081.1:0-1552 GCA_963644225.1 Lachnospiraceae bacterium
TTTTTGTGCTTTTTATAAACTAATACAATTATTGTAAACTCGCTTTTTACAGATGCTAATATTGCAAGCCTGCTCTTATAAACTGAAGCAATTATTGCAAGCTCGCTTTAATGAATTCTGCGAAAAGTGGATGTGGCTTGTTTGGACGACTCTTGAATTCCGGATGGAACTGCACTCCAACATGGAATTTATTTTCGGTCACTTCTACAGCCTCGACAATGGCATCATCAGGAGAAGTTCCGCTGATGGTAAGACCTTTTTCTTTCATCAGATCTCGATACTGATTATTAAACTCAAAACGATGTCTGTGACGCTCTGAGATAGCATCAGTCTTATATGCTCGCTCTAATGCAGTGTCCTCTTTTATCTTGCAAGGATATGCGCCAAGTCGCATAGTGCCGCCTTTTCGAAGCACTGCCATCTGCTCTTCCATCAAATCGATAACCAGATGCTTACCGCTTGGGTCAAACTCACCTGAGTTGGCATCCTCCAAGCCACAGACATTTCTGGCATATTCTATGGCAGCTACTTGCATGCCAAGGCAGATGCCAAGATATGGAATATCATTTTCTCTGGCATACTGGCAGGCTAAAATCTTGCCCTCAACACCACGATCTCCGAAGCCACCAGGAACCAGGATTCCATCCAATCCAGCCAGAGTTTCCTCGACATTTTCCTTTGTAATTTTTTCACTGTCTATCCAGGAAATCTCCACATGAGCATCGTTGGCATAACCACCATGTAAAAGTGCCTCACGCACTGACAAGTATGCATCGTGAAGAGCAACATATTTTCCTACGATGGCGATATTTGTGGTCTTTTTTAAATTAGCGATGCGCTTGACCATATCCTGCCATCCTGTGATATCAGGTGTCTTATCTTCAATCTGTAAGCGACGACAAACAACAGAATCCAAACCGTTATTGTGAAGCATAAGTGGAGCTTCGTAGAGACATTCCATGGTTGAATTTTCAATAACACAATCCTTTGGAACATTACAAAAGAGCGAAATCTTGTCCTTGATGCTCTGCTCTAACGGACGATCCACACGGCAAACGATGATATCTGGTGCAATTCCAAGAGATTGTAATTCTTTTACAGAATGCTGGGTTGGCTTTGACTTGTGCTCATTAGAACCAGAGAGCCATGGCACAAGTGTCACATGGATAAAGCAGCAATTTTCCCTTCCACGCTCCAAAGAGACCTGACGAATAGCCTCCAAAAACGGCTGGCTTTCAATATCTCCAGTTGTTCCGCCAATTTCAGTAATAAGGACATCTGCATCGGAACTTTCTGCCCCCATATAGATAAAGCGCTTGATTTCTTCCGTAATGTGAGGAATCACCTGCACGGTCTGTCCCAAGTACTCACCCTTTCGCTCACGATTCAAAACATTCCAGTAGACTTTTCCGCTGGTAAGGTTGGAATACTTGTTGAGGTTTTCATCGATAAATCTCTCATAGTGACCCAGATCAAGATCTGTCTCCGCTCCGTCTTCTGTCACAAAAACTTCTCCGTGCTGATAGGGACTCATGGTACCAGGATCCACATT
>CAVIOJ010000081.1:1562-3550 GCA_963644225.1 Lachnospiraceae bacterium
ATCCAATTTTTGTGAAGCGACCTTGTAACCTCTCATTTTAAGAAGTCTTCCCAAGGAAGCTGCTGTAATTCCTTTTCCAAGTCCGGAGACAACGCCTCCTGTTACAAATACATGTTTTGTCATAACATATCTCCTTCCACTTTTATCCATATGTTTTTACAATATCTTTGGCAATCTCAAGTCGAGTAAGACGCTTGTCCATGGCCTGTCTTTCGATAAATTTGTGGGCATCTTCTTCAGACATACCACAATAGGAAATCAAGAGACATTTTGCTCTCGACACCGTCTTTAGACTCTCCAATTTTTGCTGTAATTTACTGTTTTCTTTTTGTGCCATGGTGATGCGTCGCTGAGCCACCTTGGCAAGTTTTAGTGCGCTCCAAAACATCTGTCTGCTGATAGGTTTACTTACGGTAATAACACCAAATTCTTCTACCCTGTCAGTTATCTCATCGCAGTACTCTGCCTTTACAAAAAGCAGGACCTGACAAATATTTTTTTCTGCTATATCGATAGATAATTCTTCACCGGATTTTCCTTTGATAGGTGCGTTAATCAGACACAAATCAAAATCTCCCTCGACTAATGTCCGCTTCGCTTCCTCACCGCTTGTAACCACCGTGATATCAGAATAATCACTTTGCAAAAGAAAATCGCGATAGAACTGAGTTCCCTTTGGAGCATCACATACAATAAGGGCTTTATTCATATGAGCATCCTCCTTTCATAAACGTGCCTGGTCTTACAAAGACTTATTTTCGACTACTTTTATGAAACGATTGGCGATGTCCTTACATGGCCCATTTTGAATAAAATCACTCTTCTTGGCACACTCTACTGCTTCCGTCAGAGAAAGTGGCAATTTTTCATAGGAAGCTTTTTCCTCATCACTGACAAGTCTGCTGCTTTTATCTACCGGTGCCGGTAATGTCTCTTTATTTTTAATACCAGCAATTCCCGCCTGGATAACCAGGGCAAAGGCCAGATATGGGTTGATGCAGGAATCTGGTGAACGAAGCACGAAGCAAATCTGTTTTCCATTGATAATAGGAACACGAAGCAAACGAGAACGATTCTGGGCCGACCAGGTAATATATTTCGGCGCTTCATTTTCTCCAAAACGCTCATAGGACTGCTTTTGTGTATTTAAAAACAGGGTAATATCTCGCATACGGTGGAACACTCCAGCCATAAACTGGTCTGTCACCTCTGGATGAGTTTCAATCATATTGACGCCATTTTTCCAAATGGAAATCTTCATATGAAGACCGTTTCCACTTTTTCCTGGAATCGGCTTCGGATCAAAGGAAGCATAGACTCCATTTCTAGCTGAGATGGCACTGACAACATTTTTATAGGTGATAAAATTGTCCGCCGTTCCCATGGCATCAGAAGAGCAAAAATCAATTTCATTTTGTCCTGGGCCGGATTCATGATGAGAAGATTCCGGCTGAATTCCCATCTCTTCCAAGGTAAGACAGATTTCACGACGAATATTTTCACCACGATCAAGTGGAGCAATGTCGCAGTATCCGCCTTCATCCCAAGGCTCATCTGTAGGTCTTCCCTCATCATCTGTTTTAAAAAGATAAAACTCTGAACGTAAGCCCACTCTGCAAGAAAATCCCAAATTGGCACACTCCTGCAAGGTATCCTCCAAAAACTTTCTGGCATCATATGGGAAAGGCTTTCCATCCGGCAAAACCACATCACAATAGAAACGAATAACACGGCCCTGTTTTGGTCTCCAAGGCAAAACATTTAGAGTATCCGGAACCGGTTTTAAATATAAATCCTGATAAATCGGATCGTCATATCCTAACACCATAAATGAATCAAACTGTATACCAATGGTAAATGCCCTGCGAAGCTCATCTGGCATAATGGAAATATTTTTTTGATTTCCAAAAATGTCGCAAAAAGCTAAACGAATGAACTTGACATCATTCTCCTCAACAAACTCCATTACCTCTTCTACTGTGTAATCT
>CAVIOJ010000082.1:0-4724 GCA_963644225.1 Lachnospiraceae bacterium
GTGTAAGAACTGAGCCTCTTTTTAAAAGCAAATTCAGTTCGGAAAGCAAGGTCTTGCCATCATAGCCCACGGAGAGATTATCTAATTTTAAACATTTTTCCTCTTTGCCTTCTTGCATAATAAAAATCTCCAAATGAAAAGTTGGCCTAACTTTCTTCCTTTTTTCGAACCATCATGACGATAACAACAGGGACCAAAAATACTGCGGTAACAGAGCTGATGCTAAGTTCCGTCGGTGCGAAAAGGCATCTGGCTATTCCATCGCAAAAAAGCGTAATAACCGCGCCACCTAAGAAGCAGGCTGGAAGCATAAGATAAGGTTTTGCTGTGCCAAGAAATTGCTTGATAAGGTGCGGAACGGCAATTCCTACAAATGATATAGGCCCCGCAAAAGCAGTTACTGTAGCAGAGAGAATGCTTGAAAGCAAAATCAATCCGACGCGAAGCGAAGTGATGTTGACTCCCATGTTTTTAGCGTAAGATTCTCCTAACATATAAGCCTGCATAGGCTTTGTCAGAAGAAGGCAAAATACAAAAGCCATAACTACCAAAGCCACAATCCATCTCAAATCATCCCAAGAAGTTCCGGAAAAAGTTCCCAAAGACCAATTATGTAAATTTACGATATTGCTATCCTGGGCGAAGGTGACAAAGAAATCCGTAATCGCAGAGCAGATATATCCCACCATAATGCCGCAAACCACGAGTAGCGACATCTTTTTTACTCTTCTTGACAATAGAAGGACAAATCCCATGACAAGCATAGAACCCATAAAAGCTGCAAGCACCATGGATGCAGAACTTAATACAAGTCCCCTCTCAAGGAAGAAAATCATGGCAATTGCGACAAATAGTTTTGCTCCAGAAGAAATTCCAAGAACATAAGGCCCTGCAATGGGATTATGAAAGAAAGTCTGAAGTAAAAAGCCAGAGACTGCCAATGCCCCTCCTAAAAACAAAGCAGCTAAAAGCCTTGGCAGGCGAATATCCCAGATAATATGATAATTTGTCAAATCCATTCCCTTGCCATTTAAAATCAACCACATATCTTTCGGCGAAATAGAAACACTTCCCGTGTTTAGATTCCAAAGCACCAAAAGAAGCAGGGAAACAAAAAGTAAGGAAAAAGTTGTAACTTTTCTTTTCATTTAAGTCTCTTTTGCCCCTATTCCACTTTTTTTAAGTAAGTCAGATCCGAGCCGTCTTCTTGTAATACATGATACATGTCCATGATAAACTCTGCAATCCCAGTAGATTCCTGGAAAAAGTTTTTACCCGTGGTATAAACTTGCTTTTTTGATACAGCCTTAAAATCTGAAAACAAACTATTTTTATCCAATAAAGCGTCGATACTCTGCAGTTCTCCATCTACCGTGGAATTGTAAA
Organism: Lachnospiraceae bacterium; assembly: GCA_963644225.1. Classification (GTDB taxonomy): domain Bacteria; phylum Bacillota; class Clostridia; order Lachnospirales; family Lachnospiraceae; genus Pararoseburia. The sequence goes on from CAVIOJ010000082.1 coordinate 1,387, forward strand.
TCAAAATATCCGCATCCTTGGCTGCCACATAAAAATCTTCCATCTGCATATTCATGGTAGAAAGAGCATTGTCTTCCTCCGGAATCACATCGCAAAGAGCATACTGCCCGCCAGCCATAGATATCATCTTGGACACATAATCATCAGGCTTTCTTACATTGATAAGTCCAGAAGAATTTACATAGAAAAATGCTACGGATTTATCACTGGTAATATCTGTAGTAATAGCAGAAATATCATTTACCTGATTGGCAAAATAAGCATCCGCTTCCTCCATCTTTTCGTACAAAAGACCATATAATTTTATCCATTCAAGTCTTCCCAAGGGACTACTTTCATAGCTGGACTGCTCAACCAAGACCGGTATACCGATTTCCTCTAATTTTTCTTTTGTCTCAGGAGTATGATAAATCATGCTGTTTTCGATAGCTATATTACAGCCACTTTGCAGTAAAAGTTCGTAATCTGGTGTACTATACTTGCCAGCATAGGTTATCTCTCCAGATTCCATAGCTTTTTTCGCTTCCTCTATATACCAATCCGAAGCCTTACTGCCGGACAATGTGACCATGGAAAGGACATCGAGTTGGCGAAGCAAATCCATCACAGATGTAGACACCAGATAGGTATGATCAAGAGGCTGCTTAAGAACTGTAATATCTTCGTCCAAATCACCTGGTACATCAGCCCCTTCTGGAACAAGTAAAAACTTGCCATCATTTACGATATTGATCAAAGAATACTCCCCGTAATAATCAACAGAAAAACATTTGGCGTAAGCTAAATCCATCTCTCCTGTTTTTTCTAAGGAAGCAAATGAAATAGTATCCGTAGCATCAGTTTGACTCTGCGTGCCGCAAGCACTCAGAGTCAAAACCAAAAGAGATATAAAGGCAAGCACTTTACCTTTTTTTCTAACATTAAATAAATTAAACATCGTCATCACACAAAGTAAATGTAAAGGTATAGGAAATTTCATGTGGAGTACTCATGGCTGTAGTATCTGCGACAACAGAAATCTCCTGGTCCAAAGCAGCAACCGGAATGGTAAATGTAGAATTTTCTATTCCATCAGACTCATTGTAATAGGTCTCCTCTCCTACAATCATATAATCATAGTAAGGGCTACTCCATACAATTTTTACAGTCATCTTACCATCTTCTACAAGAAGGTCTGTCGGGCTATCAACTGAAGCCCGACCGGAGCCACCTTCCATCGATACATTAACTTGATAAGTGCCATCTTCGAGTGTTTTTTTCTCTCCACATCCAAACAAGGATAAGGAAAGTAATAAAACAATAAGACTAATGGCTATTCTTTTTTTATTCCATATAATTTGCTGTAACATCTGATACACTCACCACATGATCATACCATTCGCCAGATTTTTTACCTAAAATTGCAAGATCAAAATCCTCATCTATAGCTTCTACTGGAATGTCAAAGCCAAAAACTTCCTCTGTTGTTCCATCACTGTATGTAACAGAATCTGTGGTAGGGTTCAACCAATTAGCAGAATCATTTTTTGCATCTGCGGCCTTTCCCAAGTATAAATTGGTAATATTCTTTGAGACAAGACTAACATGTATAGTCATCTTGCCACCTGAAACTGTAAGTTTACCGCATCCGTTATAAGCCTCATTTACATGAAACATGGAACTGTCTGTGTTAAAAGTAGCTGTATAATATCCATCTGTAAGATCATCTGTATTCACAGAAGCTGTGGCGTTAGAGCTAAGGCCTTCTGAGTCCATTGCATCCTTTGTATGTGCCACATAGATATTCTGAATTGCTTCAATTTCTCCTAATCCTGCTATCTGACAATCTATAGAATCAAATGCATCTGATGCCTCAAACTGGCTCTTCCAAGAATCCTCATCATCTCCAGCCATATCATTGTTGGCATGATCTCCAGCAACAACCATAAGTGGACGAAGAATTACTTTTTTATAACCAGCTTCTTTTACAGCCTCAATAACAGCTTCACAAGCAGTCTCTTCCGGTTCGCCTTCTACAGTTCCGATAAAGACATTGTCATATCCCAATTCTGTCATCTGACTTGCCATCTGTGTATAACTAATTTTTGCAGTATGAGAAGTTCCATGTCCCATAAAGACAAAAGCGACTCCATCTTCCTTTGCTGCATCTAAGGAATCATAATTTGCATCTTTTACAGCTTCTGATGTAATAGCCTCGGCAACTGCTGCCTTGTCTTCATTTACAGAAGTGCCTTCCTCACCAACCTGGCCTAAAAGTGGTTCTGCAACGGTTACTGATTCAAACTTGTCCTTGTAAGAATCGAGAGCTTCTACTAATTCATCATACTCTGCACCGTGCATCAAGTGAGTTGGCTGAACTACGAGATTTTTTACTCCATTTGAAACAGCTCTCTCTAATGCCTGTTCTACGTTGTCGATTTTTTCTCCATCACGAGCCTGAATATGGTTGATAATAATCTGTGCTGTAAAAGCACGTCTTACCGACCAATCAGGATATGCTTCCTGGAGTGCTTTCTCAACACTTGAAATATCAGCCACACGGCTATCATTATAAGAAGTACCAAAGCTTACAACGAGAAGTTCGTTTTCTCCGATATCATCCTGATTCAAAGGATCATCTTTTGAGGCATCTCCTGTATCAAGACCAAAATAATCTGGATCAGCATTTTCTCCACTTACAAGCGCTTTTTGCTCATCAGTAAGGGCATCCCATGCTGCCTTGGCAGCTTCACACTGCTCATCAGTCTTGTCTGTTCTCTCCTGCACATAAATGGCATCAATCAATTCTGCCACCTTATCTGCTGCTTCCTGGTCGCTAACAGTATTGTCTGCAGTATCTTTATTGCCGCATGCACAAAGCATACTGACAGAAAGCATACATACCATCACAAGCGATAAAATTTTTTTCTTCATCTTTTTCCTCCTTTTTTAGGATAATTATCCAGTTTCACTTATCTCAAGGATATTCGCAATTTGCTTTTCTACTTGCTCATATAACGCTAGCAAATAGGTATACAAAATAAAAACTCTGCTCAAAAAGAACAGAGTAATCATAGCAAACTATCATGTAAAATTACAAATCCGCACAACAAAAAATGCAGTCTTATAATACTACATATAACAGTACGACCAATTACTCGTGATCTGGATAAAAATCCTGTACCAAATAACTGGCAGGTTTCCTGGCTGAAAGATCAATATCTAATTCTCACCTTCCCAACCGCAATCGTTCTATTAAATAAGTAAACGAAAAAAGTCAGTGGCGTCATAGACAAAAGAATTAGACTCCCTAATCACAGTGACGAGATCGTACAGGATTTTCACCTGTTTCCCTTTTA
>CAVIOJ010000083.1:0-4531 GCA_963644225.1 Lachnospiraceae bacterium
TCCTGATACTCATCCACCATGATATAGTGAAACTTCTCCTGATAGTAAGAACGAACCTGCGTATCATACTGCAAGAGTTCTACCGTCTTCATAATCAAATCGTCAAAATCCATGGCATTATTGGCCTTTAGTCTGGCCTGGTACTCTCTATAGACCTGTGCCTGTCTGGTTTTGTTGTAATCTCCCATGGCAAGATTTGCAAATTCTTCAGCGCTGACCAACTCATTTTTTGCCGAAGAAATCACATTTAAAAAGGTCCTTTCCTTGTAGATTTTGGTATCAATCTCCAGTCGCTTACAAATGTCCTTCATCAAGGCTTTAGAATCATCGCTGTCATATATGGTAAAAGAGGTATCGTAACCCACATGGTCTGCAAACTTACGTAAAATACGCACACAACTAGAGTGAAATGTAGATACCCAAATACTAGAAGCAGAAGGTCCAACCATAGCATTTATACGCTCTTTCATCTCCCCAGCCGCCTTGTTGGTAAATGTGATAGCCATGATGTGATATGGTGCAACTCCTAACTCTTCTATCAGATAGGCTACTCTATGTGTAAGTACACGGGTCTTTCCCGAACCTGCTCCAGCCAAAATCAAAACTGGTCCCTCGGTGGTAAAGACACCTTCCTTTTGCATGTCATTTAAAGCATTGTAGTTATTCATATGAACTCCTATTTTTATTCGAATTCAAGCAGTCTGTCCCTGCTTGCTTATTTATCCTTTGTATCGGTTTTTTCGGCAGTCTCTTTTGGATCATCTTTTTCGTCATTTAAGCTCTCGTCAATCAATGTCTCAATCATCATTTTTTTGATATAGACATCAAAACTCAACATACAGATAAAGCCAAAATTTCGCAAAAATTCCTGATCTTCCTCCGGAGCATCAGAAAATGCCTTTTGTGTCGCATTGTATTTTGCAATAACATCCTTGATAAGAGCCTTTGACTGACCGTTTCCCAAGGACACAAGTTCCTCATAGAGTTCATAAAAAGAAAGCTCCGATTCTGTACCAAAATACTTTTCCGTCACCGGCTCAAGCAAAGCCTGGATATCCTTGATAGATAAAAAACTCTTGAGATAATAAATCAGAATCAATGTCAAAACATGGTCCTTGGAGTATTTTTTCTTCTCCGGAGAAGGCAAGACATGATTCTTGGTATAGTTGTTTATCATGGTTTTGGTCAGAATCTTATCGTCCTCAGTCCTCTTTTGAGAAGCCAACTGAGACTCGATAAATGTAGTGACCTGATCCACGTACAAATCGATATTTGGGATGTCCTCAGGATGAACATAATCAAGCTGTGAGAACTCCTTTAAAATTAAATTAAGGGATTTTCTAATATCCGAATGCATAGCACCCTCCCATCTGTTGTCACTGTCATATTGCATTATATAGTTTTTAAAACCACGTGACAAGTAGATGGGGTCAAAAAAATCCCACACCAAAAACCAGAACGTCATCTATACGATGTACATTGGCTTTTCTTGCGGGATTTTTCATTTAATTGCGTAAAAATTTTATTATTTATTTTTCTTCTGCCAAACGACGAATCACCATATCATATCCGTCATTGCCATAGTTTAATGCGCGATTCACACGGCTGATGGTCGCAGTAGATGCCCCTGTCTGCTCCGCAATGTCCAAGTAGGTTTTTTCTTCTCTAAGCATTGCTGCCACAGAAAATCTCTGGCATAAAGATACCATCTCATTTACTGTACACAGATCCTCAAAAAACTGATAGGCTTCCTCTCTATTTTTCAGAAGCAGGATACCATCTAAAAGCTGATCCATCTCTTCATTACGAATTTGTTTACTCATTTTGTACCCCCTAAAGAATAATTACCCCACGGCTCTTGGCATAATCGATATCTTCCTGTGGCCATACGGAACACTGTACCTCTCCGATATGGGCCTTGCGAAGGAAAAACATACAAATACGCGACTGGCCAATTCCACCACCGATAGTGTATGGAAGTTTTTTCTCATAGATAGCCTTCTGAAATGGCAAGTCCAGACGCTCCGAACAGCCAGCAATCTCAAGCTGTTCTACCAGCGAATCCTCATCCACGCGAATTCCCATAGAAGACAATTCCAAAGCGATATCTGTTACAGGATAGTAAACCAGGATATCACCATTTAAATTCCAATCATCATAGTCCGGTGCACGGCCATCATGCTTTTCACCTGAAGCAAGAGCGCCACCGATTTGAGAGATAAATACTGCACCATGAAGCTTGCAGATTTTGTACTCTCTTTCCTTTGGTGTATCATTTGGATACATATCTTCCAATTCCTGGGAACTGATAAAATAAATCTGCTCAGGAAGGATACACTCTATATAGTCATACTTGTTGGCCATATATTTTTCAGTAACACGCAAGGCATCGTAAACAGATTTTACGGTTGCCTGTAAAGTTTCTACGGTTCTTTGTTCTTTTGTGATGATTCTCTCCCAATCCCACTGATCCACGTAAATAGAATGGATATTGTCTGTATCCTCGTCACGGCGGATAGCGTTCATATCAGTATAGAGACCTTCTCCAACAGAAAATTCATATCTGCCCAAAGCCATACGTTTCCATTTTGCAAGAGAATGTACCACCTCAACCTGACGCTCATCCTGCTCCTTGATACCAAAGGCAACCGGACGTTCCACGCCATTTAAGTTGTCATTAAGTCCAGATTCCGGTGTCACAAAAAGTGGTGCAGATACACGGTGAAGATTCAACTCCGCTGTAATCTGTCTCTGGAAAAAGTCCTTCACCTCTTTAATTGCTATCTGAGTTTCCTTGAGATTTAATGCTGGCACATAATCCTTTGGAATATACATCTTACTCATAATCTTCATCCCTTCCAATCATTAATATTATAAGTCGCAGTTTCCAACAGTTCTTGGGAATGGGATAACGTCACGAATGTTGCCCATACCAGTAAGATACATAACGCATCTTTCAAAGCCGAGACCAAATCCTGCATGTCTTGCAGAGCCATATCTACGCAAATCAAGATAGAAATCGTAGTCTTCTTCCTTGAGACCACACTCAGCCATACGATTCTGTAATACAGCCAAATCATCTTCTCTCTGGCTTCCACCGATAATCTCTCCGATTCCTGGAACCAGGCAGTCCATAGCAGCAACCGTCTTGCCATCCTCGTTTAATTTCATATAGAAAGCCTTGATTTCCTTTGGATAATCGGTAACGAAAACAGGGCGTTTGAAGATCTGCTCTGTCAAATAACGCTCATGCTCTGTCTGAAGATCGCATCCCCAGAATACCTTGTAATCGAACTCGTCGTTGTGTTTTTCCAATTCCTTGATGGCATCTGTATAAGTAATTCTGCCAAAGTCAGAATTGACAACGTGCTCCAATCTCTCGATAAGTCCCTTGTCAACGAACTGGTTGAAAAATGCCATCTCTTCCGGAGCATTCTCAAGGACATAAGAAATCACATATTTTAACATGCTCTCAGCAAGCATCATGTCATCAGTCAAATCTGCAAAAGCAATCTCCGGCTCAATCATCCAAAACTCAGCCGCATGACGGGTTGTGTTGGAATTCTCTGCACGGAAAGTTGGTCCGAAGGTATAGATATTTTTGAAGGCCATGGCGTAAGTCTCACCATTTAACTGACCTGAAACTGTAAGATTGGTTGGCTTGCCAAAAAAGTCTTCAGAGAAGTCAACAGCTCCATCTTTTTTAGGCACATCATTTAAGTCCATGGTAGTAACCTGGAACATCTCACCAGCTCCCTCGCAGTCACTTCCTGTGATAAGTGGTGTATGCACATAGACAAAGTCTCTCTCCTGGAAAAACTTGTGGATGGCATATGCTGTCAGTGAACGCACGCGAAATACTGCCTGGAAAGTATTGGTTCTAGGTCTCAAATGACTGATAGTACGCAGATATTCAAAAGAATGACGTTTCTTCTGAAGTGGATAATCCGGTGTAGACTCGCCTTCTACAAAAACCTCAGCTGCATGAATTTCAAATGGCTGCTTCATCTCAGGTGTCACTTTCACCTCACCTGTAACGATAACTGCTGCGCCAACATTGAGCTTGCAGATCTCTGCAAAATTGTCCAATTTATCCGCATAAACTACCTGTACTGGTTCAAAAAAAGTACCATCATTGACAACCATAAAACCAAAAGTCTTGGAATCACGAATACTTCTAACCCAACCGCCGATGGTAACTGTCTTGCCATCGTAGTCCTTATAATTATGATGTAATTCTCTTATATTTATCATTTTTATCCTCCATATTATAGTGCATTTTATCATTTGAAAGCGGCGCCGCACGTTTTGCAAATCCTTGCCATACGCACAAACTATGTTACATTTTAACTCACTAAAGTGTGAAAATCAAGGTGTTGCGCCCTCTCTTTTTTGTGGATATAATAGGTAACGCACGCGACAAAATAAGAAGGGAAGGTTTTTATCATGAACAAAAAAGAAGTTGCAGAAATAAAGCGCAGATTTAAGAAAGAATCATGCTCCATCCAGCACATGTGTGGCTGCTATGTCG
>CAVIOJ010000084.1:0-4334 GCA_963644225.1 Lachnospiraceae bacterium
TATCGCCGAATGTAAAAAAGATATGGCGGATATGAATGTGATGCCTGCAAGCACTCATCCTCTTGCAACACAGGAAATTGATGGCATGATTTCCATGATTTCTACATTGATTGAAAAGGGATATGCTTATGTGGTCTCTGACGGTACTGTTTATTATCGTACCCATAAGTTTGCAGATTATGGCAAATTATCCCACAAAAATCTTGAGGATTTGGAAGCAGGACATAGAAATATCGGCGTGGTAGGAGACGAGAAGGAAGACGACTTCGACTTTGTCCTTTGGAAACCTAAAAAAGAAGGAGAGCCTTATTGGGAGTCTCCTTGGTGTGATGGTAGACCAGGATGGCATATCGAGTGCTCTGTTATGGCCAAACGTTATTTGGGAGATTCCATTGATATTCATGCTGGTGGTGAGGATTTGATTTTTCCACATCATGAGAATGAGATTGCCCAGAGTGAGGCGGCTAATGATGCTGAATTTTCTAAATACTGGATGCACAATGGATTTTTAAATATTGACAATAAAAAAATGAGTAAGTCTTTGGGCAACTTCTTTACAGTTCGAGAAATTGGCGAAAAGTATGACTTGCAGGTACTTCGTTTCTTTATGTTACAGGCTCATTATCGCAGTCCACTCAATTTTAGCGCTGAGCTTATGGAAGCTGCAAAGAATGGTCTTGATCGTATAAAGAATGCTTACTCAAACCTTAATTACTTAAAGAAAAACGCTAAAACTTCTGATTTTACAGAAGAAGAGAATTCTAAGAAATTAGAAATTTCTGCTTTTGAAGACAAATTTAAGGCGGCCATGGAGGATGATTTTAATACGGCAGATGCTATTTCCGCAGTATTTGAATTGGTAAAATATGCCAACCAAAATGCCAACGAAAATTCATCGGCTGCATGGATTGACGTTCTTTTGAATTTGATATCTACCTTGTGTGATGTCTTAGGCCTTATTCTTGAAGAGAAGGAAGAGATGTTGGACGAAGACATTGAAAAAATGATTGAACTTCGTCAGCAGGCCAGAAAAGACAGAGATTTTGCAAAAGCTGATTCTATTCGTGATGAACTTTTAGCAAAGGGAATTATCCTAGAAGATACTAGAGAAGGGGTAAAATGGAAGAAAGCCTAAATAGCGAAATTAAAAATAAATTTTCATTGCCAGATATTGATATAAGAACCTACTCACCTTTGACTTTAGCATATATTGGAGATGGGATTTTTGATCTGGTGATTCGTTCCATAGTAGTTGGAAGAGGAAATACGCCGGTCAATGAACTGCATCACAAGACCAGTCATGTGGTAAAAGCGCATTCTCAAGCCTTGATGATAGAATCTATCATGGATGATTTGTCAGAAAAAGAGGTAGATGTCTATCGCCGGGGGCGTAATGCCAAGTCACATACCATGGCAAAAAATGCTTCGGTTATGGACTATCGCAGTGCAACTGGTTTTGAAGCATTGATGGGGTATTTATATTTGACCGATCAGATGGATAGAATGCTTGATTTGATTGAAACTGGATTAAATCGTTGCCATTTGATTTAGCGATGCTAAAAACAATTACTTCGTCGCCTAATGTGATTTTTCATTTCGCCACATTTAGTCTGCTGGCGTACTTTTAAAAGAAAGAGGGAACATGGAAGAGACAAATTGCCTTACAATTGAGGGCAGAAATGCGGTATTAGAGGCATTTCGCTCAGAAAAAACTATTGATAAATTATTTGTGTTAGATGGTTGCATGGATGGACCGATTCGTACAATTTTAAGAGAAGCAAAAAAGAAAGATACCATCGTCAATTTTGTTGCAAAAGAACGTTTGGATCAGATCTCTGAAACTGGAAAACACCAGGGAGTTATTGCTTATGCGGCAGCCTATACTTATGGAACTATTGAGGATATGATGGAGACTGCCAGAAAAAAAGGAGAGGATCCATTCATCATTTTTTTGGATAATGTGGAGGACCCTCACAATCTGGGAGCTATTATTCGTACTGCCAATTTGGCCGGAGCACACGGAGTAGTAATTCCAAAACGAAGAGCTGTCGGACTTACAGCCACTGTCGCAAAAGCTTCAGCTGGAGCTATCAATTATACTCCTGTAGCCAAGGTGACCAACATTTCTCAGACCATTGAATCCCTAAAGCAAGAGGGTATGTGGTTTGTGTGTGCTGATATGGGCGGAAGTCCTATGTACGACTTGAATCTTACAGGGCCTATTGGGCTTGTTATGGGAAATGAAGGAAGCGGTGTCAGTGATTTGGTAAAAAAACATTGTGACTTTATTGCTTCTATTCCTATGAAGGGGGACATTGATTCACTCAATGTTTCTGTGGCTACTGGTGTTTTGACTTACGAGATTGTTAGACAAAGACTTTTGAAAAAATAAGGGGACTTATGAAAAATTTATCTGATTTGTCGGATGAAGATTTGATAGAAATGCATCGCCAGGGCGATTTCGAGGCTGTGGAGATTTTATGCAAGCGTTATCAGAATTTGGTTGGCACCTATGCTAAGAGATTTTTTATTAAAGGCGGAGAGGAACAGGATGTTATTCAAGAAGGCATGCTGGGACTTTTTAAGGCCATAGAAGATTTTGATGAAAAAAAAGGCGTTCCTTTTTCTTCTTTTGCTAAAACCTGTATCAGCCGACAGATTTTTAAGGCCATGGAAGCGGCGGAAAGAAAAAAGAATCAACCTTTGAATTCTTACATTTCCATCTATGAGGATGATAACAAGGATCAATCAAATCAGACATTGATTGAAGAAATCCTTGCAGACGACATTGCCAATCCGGAAAATTTACTTTTGGATTCTGAAAAAACCAAGCTTATTATGAGCGATATCATAAAATGCTTAAGCAAAATGGAACTGGAAGTTTTTTTCTATATGATGCAAGGTTATGATTACAAAAACATTGCAAAAAAGATGGACCTTACGGAGAAAAAAATTGACAATGCCATGCAGAGGATTCGAAAAAAAGTCCGTAAGATTTACATCGATTCCTGATACTTCGATGGTGACATTCCATATTTTTTTTGAAACAAGGTTGAAAAATAACTTTGAGAACAAAAATTTAGTGCTTCTGCCACTTGAGTTACACTTGTATGCTCCGTGGCCAGGAGCATTTTTGCTGTCTCGAGTTTTTGATTTTGTATGTACTGGTTGATGGAAATTCCTATTTCTTCCTTAAATTTGTGTGAGAGGTAATAGTCACTGTATCCAGAAATTTTTGATAAGTCTTTTATATTTATCTTGTCTTGAACATGTAAGTTAATATAGTCGATACATGTGCGTATAGGGGTAGATATATTGTTATTTTTCTTGGCATCGTGAACACGAGTGATGTAGTCGGCAAAGATGGCATCATTTATATTTCTTAGATCGATAGATGTCCCACAATTGTCAATTGCAAGCGTATAAGTGTCCATCAGCGAGTAGGAGATGGACGCAGAAAGCCCTCCGCGTATGGCGGCACGACTACATAGGGTTAAAAGGGAAATGGATCCATATTTATTTCGCTGCAAGTCGCTGCTTAGCTGAGTTTTAATACCGCTAGATACTTTTTCTCCCTCTGTAAGAAAATGTAAAAGTCCGATATTTCCTTGCTCGACGGCAGCAATAAGTTGCTGCTCAAATCCGGAAACACCAGCGTGTTCTCTCGATATGTCTTCACTTAATTTATAAGAGGCTTCCTGTAGTTTTTTTAGAGATACTTTAGTGTTATCATACTGATTTAATGTATCATGAAATGCCGTTACTGATTTATCTTTTTTTGTTGTTATATCATCACTTTTTTTATGATAAAAATTTTTATGAAAAATTTCCTGTAACTTTAATTTCTCGTCACATATACTGCAATGGAGCATAAGAAGATATTGATTGAATACATTTAGAGGTAGAATAGGATAATCCTTAAATTGTTCAAACATATATTTTCTGGAGATGACGGATAAATTCCTTAGTTCCAAGTCGGCTTGCAGGCGATTTAGGGACTTGTCGTTAGAAAAAGTAGGACCCATCAAAATGATGCGGTCCGTTTTTTTATTATTTTTTGAAAATACAAAACCTATAACAATTCCCAAATCGTCTGTAAATTCACAAGGAGGGCAAGAGTCCTGCTTGGCATATTCTATCAAAAAATCTTTCATTCCATTTAATGTAATAAGACGATCCATAAACTCTGCCTGACCATCGTGGTCTGCTATAAGTTCCATGTCATTAGTATATTCCCAGAATTGCAGAGAATAGCAGGTAGATAGAATTTTTTTTGCAATCTCATATTTTTCACTTGAAAACATAATAAAATTCCTTTCAGCTCTATTTAATCA
>CAVIOJ010000085.1:0-13823 GCA_963644225.1 Lachnospiraceae bacterium
GTCTATATTTCCTTGCAGTCTCAGCAGGTCGTGACGGATCCACTGACCGGTCTTAGCAATCGTGGCCATTTGGAACAGAAGATGAGGGAGGAAATTTCTGATTTACGTGAGGGTGAGAAGCTCTTTGTCTATATGATAGATGCGGACAAGTTCAAAAGCATCAATGACAAGTACGGTCATTTAGAAGGGGACCACGCTCTGGTTTGTGTGGCGAGTGCCCTAAAGGATATCTGTAAAAAATATAACTGTTTTGCCTTTCGTTATGGCGGAGATGAGTTTATCCTTCTATACAAGGGATCAATGGAAATCACTGCTGAGGAAGTCTCAAATAATTTAAACCGAAATCTTGCCTCGCATGATCTTTCCTATGAACTTCGCGTGTCCGTGGGTGGAGCCTGCTATGATGCTTCCATGGCAGACTGGAAAGAACTTGTGTCGGTGGCAGATGAGGCATTGTATCGTGTGAAAACTAAAGAAAAATAATTTCTTGGGCTACTCGAGAGTATCGAGTAGCTCAAAGTTGTTTTTGTGGAAGTTTATGAGACCTTCATCTCGCATTTTCCCCAGTTCCTTGGAGAGGGCGCTGCGATCGAGGTTGAGATAGTCGGCTAACTGCTGTCTGTCAAAAGGAATCTGGAAGCTGGTGCTTCCTTTTTTTATGGATTCAGAAGACAGGTAGGTAAAGAGCCTTGCTCGGATAGTCTTTCCGGAAGTGCAAAAGATGCGGTTGGATAGAGCCAGGTTTTTTTGCATGGAAATCTGAAGCATGTTCTGCAAAAATTTCATGCGCCAACCCTGCATTGTTGGAGCTTCTTGCATAATATTTTTTACATCAATAAATAGAATCTGACTATCTTTTGCTGCGACAGCATCCACCATCATGGGTTGGCCACAGAGGGCATAGGTCTCGGCAAATACCTGACCGGCAGAGACATGACTCAGGATACTCTTGTTGCCCCAGAGATCGATATTTTCAATGTGGACTTCTCCTGTACTTACAATGCCAAGTTCATGGATGAGATCCCCCGTAAAAAAGATGACCTCTCCCTTTTTAAAATCCTCTGTGCGTATGTTTGCGCTAGAGAGCATATCAGCAGTTTCTTCATCTGAAAATCCGCGAAACAGAGGCGATGGCAGGGCAGTTTTCTTATTCATATTCTCTCCTTTTTATCATGTAAAATCTAGAAACATTCTAAGGTGTCATCTTCATCAATGTGTGTCGCCACATGCTTGATGTAGTAGATGGCATCTGCTACTTTTGGAATACATAAGAGGAGCAGGGAAAAAGAGCCCTCGATCAAAAGATAACTGCTATCATAGATGATATTGTAAAGTAAATTGTTGAAAAATCCATCGCGGTAAGGAGGATAGAAGAGTTCTGCGGAAATGACATAGCAGGCGAGCATGGCGGCTACGCCGATGACATATCCCATGCGAAGTTTATAGGGTTCCGCCTTGATACGCTCATGGTCGTCAATCGTATAATCGTCCTTTTGCCCACGTTCCTGTAAAAAACCGCCCAGACAGAAAACTCCGTGTGCGATTGGATATTCTAAGAGGATAGACCAGACGTTGGGATTGATATATTCTCCGGTCAGATAGGTGATGCCCAAACGGACAAAGCCAAACAAAATGGAGGCAATCAGACCATAGCGCGGACCATAGATAAAGGTCATAAGCCAGAGGACCATGAGGCTGAAATAGGTCAGACTTCCGCCCTGCGGCAGGACCAAAACTTTGATGCTTGAACAAAGGACAGCAAGTCCGAATAATAGGATGCACCAAAAGGGTTTATTGTTCCAGATTCCTTTTTTCTCATTCGTCATAATCTTTTAACTCCTTTATATGCATACTTCCTTTACGCATCTTGCTACGCATTCGGTTGATAATGATGAGTACCAAAACAAAGGAAAAGGCGCCGCAGATGATTAAAGTTGCAAAGGTGCTGCCGGCGTATGCAACGTCAATTCCGGCTTTCTGATAAAAACCTTCCAGGAGTTCTACAATAAAATCCTGTACCTGGATCACGGCAAGGATGGTGGCAACGATGTTTAATATGGTGCCATTTCGTTCTTCTGTCTGCGCACTTTTTAACTCTACGATATGTTCCAAAAATTCCTGATGCTCGTAGTAGGTTTCTTTGAGTTCTTTATTGCCAAAGGCTTCCACTATACATTGGGCTTCCTGTTGTGTGCCCCAATATTTATAATTGTTCTTTTCCCAGAAACGGACAGTCTTACCAAAGTTGCGGTAGAGTCCGAGAATTTCATCATGGGAAATGTCACCGTCATTTGCCAAAGCATTGGAGATCTGCATATTGACCTTTTCAATAGATGTATTCTGGAACATGGCCAGTATCACGATAAAGGCATAAGTTCCCGTGATACGGATTCTCTTTTCTTCATCATCAGAGAATTCGTTCATGATACATGCGACAACTGTTTCTGACATATAGGCATGATAATAGTCATATTGTGCATGATTGGTTTTACAGATCTGTGAGATATTATCACTGGCAATATGAAAATCCTGATGCTTGCTGCCGTAGACCTCGCCGGCCATCATAGAGTTAAATTCGGCTTCGTTTTTCGGCCGATCAGAAAGCAAAAGAAATGCTTTGCCAGAACCGCATTTGAGCAGGCCGTATTTGTACTTGAGATAGTCGTATAGATCGACATAGTCCGGGATGCTTGCATATTTTTTGGTATTGATGCTTAAAAACTCTTCGGCATCATCGGGACGGGCAATCCACAAACTTTCATGGCTCAACTGATCGAGTACCTGTGTGGTGGAGAAGTCTTTTACGGTATCTTTTGGCAGAACCACGGTAAGAATATACATATGAGTCGGCTGGTGTGCCGTCAGTATCAACTGGCAAGTGGAAGTCCCGACAACCTCCGGTTCTTCTCCGTGCTTGGGATATTCATCTGTAGAATGCAAAAATTCATACTGACCCAGATAGGCCATCTGTAATTCTTCCACGACCACATTGCTGCATTCGTATTCCAGATTATACTGTATCTCATTCAAAAGACTTTTGGAAAAGTCGTCAGGCACGTTAGAATATTCACTTTGTTTATCTTTGGATGCATTTTTTAAAACATTTTGTTCGTCTAGACGCCAGTTTTTTTGATTGTCCGCCAGTGGAATCATCAGATAAATATCATTTTCGTAATTAGCCATGTAATCGTAATTCCTTTTTCATTAGTTTTTGGAGGTTTTGTCCCTCGCAGACATAGACAATGTTGCCATCTTCTTTTAAGATGCGCTCCTGTTCAAATTGCATGCGGTGCAGGGCCTTGCGTCCATCGGGCGATACGGCGGTTGCAGTGATGCTCGTGATCGGATAGCCGGATGTCTCCAAGTGGTTTAGATAGTCAATCCAGCCATTGGACAAGTCTTTGATGGCGCCGGTATCTTTGAAATCCGGATGCAGGGCAATAGATATGATAAAAAGATCATTGCCGGCCTGTTTCAGAGGCTCTAATTCCTGCGGCTTGATATCGTCATCGCGGATATGCTCGCTTTTGTAGCGGATATCCTCGTAGAGAGCCTTGGTACAGGGGATAAAATTGATATAGCCCGCCAGACGTCCGCTCTCGGTCTCTTCGATGCATACTAACTGTCGGGGATCGACCAGATAACGGGCGACCATGTTTTTTAACTCGCCGACATAGCCATCTTTGGCATAGACGATTTCATCGATTTCCATGATACGAGTCAGGTATTTTTCGTCAAAATCTTCGCCATATAGTAGTTTAAAATTCATAAGATCATGACCTCTCTGTTATTTACTATCTGTATCATAGCACATATTTCCATTTTTTTTACATACAAGGCAAAAGAGATAAGCCAGAAAATTTGTAGACTTCTTATCCTATGATTGTGGTATAGTATAAAGCGTTGACAAGATATCAGACAAACCTACATAAATAAGGAACTAAGGAGGTTTACGATGAAGTACGATTTTGATCAAGTGGTAGACAGACGAAATACCAATAGCTATAAATGGAATATAAAAGAAAATGAACTGCCCATGTGGGTCGCAGATATGGACTTTCCTGCAGCCCCGGAGATCCGGAGGGCTATGCAGGAACGCCTGGATCACGGAGTATTTGGCTATGCCGATCTGCCAAAGGAGTGGTATGATGCTTATATCAACTGGTGGGACAGACGCCACGGCTTTACGATTGAAAAGGATTGGCTCTTGTTTAGCACGGGAGTGCTTCCTTCTCTTTCTTCTATTGTTAGAAAACTCACTACGCCGGCTGAAAATGTTTTGGTGCTGACGCCGGTGTACAACCATTTTTTTACATCCATAGAAAATAATGGTAGAAATACAATAGAGAGCAGACTGGTGTATGAAGACGGCAGCTATCATATAGATTTTGATGATTTAGAGGAAAAATTGAAAAATCCTCAGACGGCTCTTATGATTCTATGCAATCCACAGAATCCTGCGGGTAAGATTTGGGACAGGGATACATTGGAAAAAATCGGTGCCTTATGCAAAGCCAACGGTGTTATCGTGGTTTCGGATGAAATCCACTGTGATCTGACGGACCCTGGCAAGGAATATATCCCGTTTGCATCGGTAAATGAAGATTGTCTGCAAAATAGTATTACCTGCATGGCTCCGACCAAGACTTTTAACATTGCAGGTCTTCAGACTTCTGCTATCATGGTGGCCAATCCATATCTTCGACACAAGGTTTGGCGGGGTATCAATACAGATGAAGTTGCGGAACCAAATGTCTTTGCGGTGACAGCTGCTGTGGCTGCATTTACCGAAGGCGATGCCTGGCTCGATGCTTTGCGTGAATACATTTTTACAAATAAAAAGATGGTGGCGGATTTCGTGAAAAATGAGATTCCAGAATTGTATCTGCTTCCATCAGAAGCCACCTATTTATTGTGGCTTGACTGCAGAAAACTTACAGATGATTCGGTGGAATTATCAAGCTTTATCCGAGAAAAAACAGGACTCTATTTATCAAATGGAGCCCAGTATCGGGGAGATGGAAATCACTTTATGCGTCTAAATATCGCTTGCCCGAAGGCTACACTTGAAGATGGTTTGCAGCGTCTGAAAGAGGGCGTAAAGCTATATTTGAATCAATGATAAAAGATAGAAGAATCAATGATAGTAGGTAGAAAATCAATGGCAGAAGATAGAAGAATCAACGGCAGAAGATAGATAAGAAAGGATAGAAGATGAGCGAGGAAATAAGACAAGGATATTATGAGGGAGAGCGTTCTCTTTTTGGCTCTTCGGATTTGAAAATTTATGATACCGTTTTTGGCGAGGGCGAATCTCCATTGAAGGAGAGCAAGAATCTGTATTTGGATCATGTGCTTTTCCAGTGGAAGTATCCTCTCTGGTATTGCAACCATGTGGAGGTTTTGGATTCCACCTGGTATGATATGGCCAGAGCGGGAATCTGGTATACGAACGATATTACCATGAAAAATGTTACCATCGAGGCACCAAAGAATTTTCGCCGGGTAAAGGGAGCGGTTTTAGAGGATGTATTTTTCCCAAATGCCCAGGAAACGCTATGGAACTGTGATGATGTAAAAATGAAAAATGTAAGTGCCACTGGCGATTACTTTGCCATGGGGACCAATAACATGGAAATCGACGGCCTGCGTCTGGTGGGCAACTACAGCTTCGATGGGTGTCAAAATGTAACCATCCGAAATTCCAATATTTTATCCAAGGATGCTTTTTGGAACAGCGATAACATTACGGTTTATGATTCTTTTATCTCGGGAGAGTACTTAGGATGGAATGCAAAGAATTTAACCCTGATCAATTGCACTATTGAAAGCCTTCAGGGAATGTGCTACATCGAGAATCTGGTGATGAAAAACTGTAAGCTTCTGCATACGACGCTTGCTTTTGAATATTCTACGGTGGATGCCGAGATTACAAGCAAGATCGACAGTGTGATCAACCCGACTTCAGGTCAGATCACAGCAGAATCCATCGACGAGCTGATCTTGGAAAAAGATAAAATCGACCCGTCAAAGACAAAAATCATCTGTAAAAATGACTAATTTTAAAGCCTTGTGTCGTTTGGGGCCAACGTGTAAAATAAAAGCATGAAAAAGCGCAGAAAAAAAACACGTTCCCAAAAGATATGGGGCTTTTTAAAATTTCAAATGGCTTTGATGCTTCTTGTGGTAGCGGCAGTGGCTTATTATTATGCCGGTGGCTATGCTGCAAAGGTTAGTTCCATGAAGCGGGAAGCGGTCAGCCTGGTATCTCATTCCAACCAGGACACTTTTCGCGCCAGTCAGACCAGCATCGCCTACGATATAAATGGTGAGACTCTTTCGGTTTTAAAGGGAGAAAAGGACGCTTACTATATTTCCTATGAGGATATTCCGGTTTATGTTCGCCAAGCCATAGTCAGTACCGAGGACAAGCGTTTTTACAAGCACAAGGGAATCGACTACCGGGGCATTTTGCGAGCAGCAGTTGCCATGATTCAGGATGGAGAGGTGAGCCAGGGTGGATCTACTATCACCCAGCAGTTGGCCCGCACCGTTTTTTTGTCCAATGAGAGAACCTGGCAGCGAAAGATCGAGGAGATGTATATCGCTGTAGAGTTGGAAAAGAAATATTCCAAAGAGGAAATCCTGGAATACTACATCAACAACATTTATTTTGCCAATGGCTATTATGGCATTGAGGCGGCGGCCCAGGGATATTTTGGGACAGATGTATCCCATCTTTCCATGTCTCAGATGATCTATCTTTGTGCCATACCAAACAATCCGACTTTGTACAATCCGAGAACCAATCCGGACAAGACCTTGGCCAGAAGAGATCGTATCCTAAAATCCATGCTGGATGATAAGGTGATTTCGGAGAATTCATATAACACTGCCGTAGCAGAAGAGATCTCTGTATTGGATAAGACAGAAGACATCTACAACAATTATGCGGAGACTTATACATATTACTGCGCAACCAGAGCCTTGATGGAGTTAGAGGGATTTACCTTCCAGACGGTATTTTCCGACGACGAGGAAAAAGAGGCCTATGAGAAGGAATACGAAAGTCTCTACGAGGAGTGCAATGCCAAGCTATTTACCGGAGGATATCGTATATATACTTCAATTGACCTGACGGCCCAGCAGCAATTACAAAATTCCGTGGACTATGTCTTGGGCGGATTTAGCGAAGTGGGTGAAGATGGAATCTATGAGCTGCAGGGAGCGGCAGTTTGTATCGACAACACTACGGGCTTTGTGCGAGCAATCGTAGGAGGCAGAAGCCAGGAGGATACCACGGGCTATACCCTAAATCGCGCCTACCAGAGTTTCCGTCAGCCGGGAAGTTCCATCAAGCCTTTGATTGTATACACGCCCGCTTTAGAGCGAGGATATACAGCAGATACTGTGGTGGTGGATGAGCCTATAGAAAATGGCCCTGTCAATGGAGATGGCACTTATTCCGGAGCCATGAGCCTTCGCAATGCAGTGGCTTTGTCAAAGAATACCATTGCATGGAAGATTTTTGATGAGCTGACACCGGAAGTGGGCATCTCTTATTTGGAAGCCATGGGATTTTCCAAATTGGATGACAATGACAAAAAGCTTCCTGCTTCTCTGGGTGGATTTACCAATGGAGTTTCCGCTCTTGAGATGGCAAAGGCATACGCAACCATAGAAAATGGCGGTGGATATAGAAATCCTACCTGTATTGTAAAAATAACTGATGCTTCGGGTGAGACTTTGTATCAGGCCGATCAGACGGAAACTATAGTTTACAAGGAAAATGCCTGCCGTCAGATGACGGATATGTTACAGAGTGTTATCGCCTATGGAACGGGTCGCGGCTATTCCCTTGGCGCTATGCCATGTGCTGGAAAAACAGGAACCACCAATGACAATAAAGATGGTTGGTTTGTGGGCTATACCCCTTATTACACAACCAGTGTTTGGGTGGGTTACGACATTCCAAAGGAAGTCAGCGGACTTGGCGGCGGAACTTATCCGGGCCAGATTTGGAAGGCATATATGCAATGGCTGCATCAGGATTTGGAAGTGATTGATTTCGTATCCCCGATTTCAACTCAGTCGGAGGAGTCGGCGGATTAAAAGAGCAATATTTCGATTGCATTTGCCCATAAGGGTGCGATAATATAGACATAATGTGAAAAAGATAACAAGGAGAATTGTGATGAAAGAATACGGATTTGGCGCAGATGTAGGTGGAACAACCATCAAGATGGGACTTTTTAAGACCGACGGAAGTCTTTTAGACAAGTGGGAAATCCCTACAGATACTTCCGAAAAAGGCTCTCACATAATACAGAATATCGCGGATAGCGTAGAAGCTAAGATGACAGAGAAAGGTCTGTCAAAAGAAGAAGTAGAAGGAATCGGAATTGGTGTTCCTGGTGCAGTAGATAAAAATGGTGTGGTAAACAAGGCTGTTAACTTGGGCTGGGATGTGATCCCTCTCGAGGAAGAGTTGGGCAAACTTTCTGGAATGAAGGTAAAAGTTGGAAATGACGCCAACGTAGCTGCTTTAGGTGAAAACTGGATGGGAAGCGGTAAAGGACTGGATTCTATCGTTATGGTTACCCTTGGCACTGGAATCGGCGGTGGCATCATCATCAATGGAAAGATCGTTACAGGAGCCAATGGTGCAGCAGGTGAGATTGGTCATATTGTGGTTAATTCCAACGAGATCGAAGCTTGCAACTGTGGCCACTACGGATGTATCGAGCAGTATGCATCTGCAACTGGAATTGTCCGCATGGCAAAACGTACTCTTGCTGTAAAGGAAGATGCTTCAAAGATGCGTGACTTTGGAGACGACTTGAGTGCAAAGGATATCTTTGATCTTGCAAAGGCAAAAGATGACTTGGCATGCGAAGTAGTAGATGAAGTATGCGGCATGCTTGGCTCAACCATGGGTAAAATTGCCTGCGTCATCAACCCAGATGCTTTTGTCATCGGCGGTGGCGTATCCAAAGCAGGACAGATTATCATTGATTCTTTGACAGAAAAATTCCGCGAGGAAGCTTTCCATGCCAGCAAAGACACCAAGATTATACTTGCCACTCTCGGCAATGACGCTGGAATTTATGGTGCCATGCGCATGCTTTTATCTTAGGACTGGCATTTTAAAAAAACTTGTATTATAATCTAAAGGCAGTTTAAATCAGTCGGGGTTTATGCTCCGACTGAAAACTACTTACGGCGCGTGGCTCAGTTTGGTAGAGCGCTGCGTTCGGGACGCAGAGGTCGCAAGTTCGAATCTTGTCGCGCCGATAAAAAACGCCTCCGATTTTCCATTTGGAAGATCGGGGGCGTTTTGTGGGTTCTAGGCTTTTTTCTCAATAATACCGCTGTAACCACGGGCTATAATCATGCTGGCATACTCGATAAGCTCATCAAGTGGAATCGGGCGGCCGCTTTTTAGCCAATTGCGGTAGATAAAGGTGATGCAGATAGAGTAGCTGCGGACGATGTCCGGATACTTGGTCATCTCGAAGAATTTGGAGAAGGCCTGACTCTTTAGGACAGCGTCGGTCACATCTTCATAGAAAAAGTAGTAGTGAGAATCGCAGAGGAGCTTTTGCTGTACCTCGTCGCATTCATCCAAGTAGTGATAAAAATGATTGACACAACCGGCTACATTCATGGACTCAGCACTATTTCCTACGTGCTCAAGTATATTTTCGACAATTTCTTGCTCTACTTCCTTTACCAAATCATCCAATGAAGAGTAATGCAGGTAAAAAGTCTTGCGGTTGATTTCTGCTTTATCGGTAAGCTCCGTGATGGAAATATCGGAGTAATTCTTAGTAAGTACCAATTCATAAAAGGCACTGCGAATCGCCTTTAGAGTGCGCTTTACGCGTAAATCCTTGCTTGTATGTTCCATAAAATCCCTCCCAAAATTTTCTACATTATACAATATTTTGCCACTATATACAACAAGTGTGTAGAAACTAAAAAATTCTTGCATATATATGATAGGTGTGTATAATAGTTCATAAGCGAACTGTTCGAACACGAACTGTTCAAACATGAACTATCCTTTTTAAAGGCAGAAAGATTTCTACATGGGGATAGTTTAGCTTTTACACTTTTTGGGCAAAGTGTATGGAATCTGGATCGGAGGATGAGATTGAAAAATGAAGAACAGATAGGCTATCAAATCAAGGAATTGGGCAGACTTCTGGACAAAAATATTCTTCAAAAGGCATCTTTAAATATAGATGATGACAGTGTTACGGCCATGCATGGCTGGATGCTGGGATATCTCTATCACAGGAAAGATGACGAGGTTTTTCAGAAGGATATGGAAGCCGATTTTCACATGGCAAAATCTTCTGTCACTGCGGCACTGCAGAGTTTGGAAAAAGCTGGTTATGTGCGTCGCACTTCCGTGGAGCGGGATGCCAGACTTAAAAAAATCGAACTGACGGAAAAAGGCTTGGGCTTTCACTGTCGGATTGAGCGAGCCATAAATGAGATGGAAGAAAGCCTCATGGTTGATTTTAGCCAGGAACAAAAAAAGGAATTATTCACACTATTTGGACAATTAAGAAATCGCTTGGAGACTGTTATTGCAGAGGACGGCGAGAGACTGGAAAGGAGAAAAAGAGATGGACATTCTTAAGACTTTACTTGGACAAGTAAAAGAGTTCAAAAAAGATTCTATCAAAACCCCTCTCTACATGCTTTTGGAAGTGGCAATGGAAATGGTCATTCCTCTTCTTATGGCAACTATTATCGATGAGGGTGTTGAAGTTGGTAACATGCACCGTATTTTTGTGGTGGGCGGATACATGATTATTGCAGCTTTGATAGGTCTTTTTGCAGGTATGATGGGAGGAAAATATGGAGCCAGGGCTTCGGCAGGTTTTGCAAGAAATTTGCGTGAGACCATGTTTGCCAACATTCAGACTTTTTCCTTCGAAAATATCGACAAATTTTCTACAGCAGGATTGGTAACAAGACTTACCACAGATGTCACCAACTTGCAGAATTCTTATCAGATGATTTTGCGAATGGGTATGCGTGCTCCGGCAAGTCTGATTGTAGCGATGATTATGTCTTTTTACATCAGCCCAAAGCTTGCCAGCGTTTATCTGATTGCTGTTGTTGTACTTGCAGTAATCATTGTTTTTGTTATCACCAGAGTTACCAAAATTTTCAACTTTGTTTTTGAAAAATATGATGACTTAAATGCGAGCGTTCAGGAAAATATTTCCGGAATTCGTGTTGTAAAAGCATATGTGCGTGAGGACTACGAGAAGGACAAATTCCAAAAGGCCAGCGGCAATATTTACCGCTTCCTCTTGAAGGCTGAGAGAATTCTTGCCGGTATGTCACCTTTTATGATGGCAACTGTCTATACCTGTATTTTGATGATTAGCTGGTTGGGTGCCAAGATGATCGTCACAGCTGATTTCACTACAGGTGAGCTGATGAGTATGCTTAGCTACTGCATGAACATCCTTGGATCACTTATGATGCTGTCTATGGTATTCGTTATGATTACCATGAGTATTGCAAATGCCAAGCGTGTGGCTGAAGTGTTAAATGAAAAAGCAACTATTACAAACCCAGAGAATCCAGTGATGGAAGTAAAAAATGGAGATATCGATTTCAATCACGTAAACTTCTCCTACAAAAAGGATGCAGATGAATTTGTTCTTTCTGATATCGATATGCATATCAAAAGCGGGGAAACCATTGGTATCTTAGGTGGAACTGGTTCTGCAAAATCTACCCTGGTCAACTTGATTTCGAGACTATATGACGTTACAGAAGGCTCTGTTATGGTTGGCGGTGTGGATGTACGTGATTATGACGTGGAAGTGATCCGTAACGAAGTATCCGTTGTACTGCAGAATAACGTACTCTTCTCTGGAACCATCTATGAAAACCTTCGTTGGGGCGATGAAAATGCTACAGACGAGGACTGCCAGAAGGCTTGTAGGCAGGCATGTGCAGATGAATTTATCAACCGTTTCCCAGATGGATATGATACCTATATCGAGCAGGGCGGAACCAATGTTTCCGGCGGTCAGAGACAGAGACTTTGTATTGCAAGAGCGCTTCTAAAGAAGCCGAAGGTTTTGATTTTGGATGACAGTACCAGCGCGGTAGATACCACGACAGATGCCAAGATTCGCAAGGCCTTTAGAGAAGAGATTCCTGGAACTACAAAACTTATCATTGCACAGCGTGTTTCTTCAGTTCAGGATGCAGACCGTATCGTGGTTATGGATAATGGCAAGATCAATGGCATTGGAAGTCACGATGAGCTGTTAGCAAGCAATGCAATTTATCGGGATGTATATGAGTCCCAGACCGGCGCCGGAAGCGGCGACTTTGATGAGAAGGAGGGTGAATAATATGCCAAAGCCACAAGTAGGGCCTCGTAAAAAAGGCAGTTTAAAAGAAAATAAAAAAACCATGGGCAGATTATTTAAATACGTTTTCAAAATGTATGGCCCACATCTTATCGTTGTACTCATCTGTATTTTGGCAAGTGTTCTCTGCAGCTTGCAGGGAACCATGTTCATGCAGACACTTATTGATGATTATATTACCCCTATGGTAAAAAATCACAGCACAGACTTTGGTCCACTTCTTCACGCAATTTTAAAAGTGGCAATTTTCTATGCACTTGGTATTTTTTGTACCTTCCTCTATAACTTCATTATGGCGGAAGTAACACAGGGAACATTGCGCAAGCTTCGTGATGAGATGTTTTTACATATGGAAGAACTTCCAATTCGCTACTTTGATACACATCAGCACGGCGATATCATGTCAATTTTTACCAATGATATCGATGCCCTTCGCCAGATGATCAGTCAGAGTATTCCACAGATGATCAACTCAGCTGTGACCGTAATCGGTGTAGTCGCTTCCATGATTATTCTGAGCGTGCCACTTACTATTGTTGCTATGATCATGGTAGCTATCATGCTTTATGTCACCAAGATTTTGGCCAAAAACTCTGGAAAATATTTTGGTAAGCAGCAAAGAGACTTGGGTCGTGTCAATGGTAACATCGAAGAGATGATGAACGGCCAGAAGGTTATCAAGGTATTCTGTCACGAGGACCAGGCTATCGAGGAATTCAACCAGCTCAATAACGAGTTGTTTGAGAGTGCTTACAATGCCAACAAATATGCCAACATGTTGGGACCAGCCAATGCACAGATTGGAAATGTCAGTTATGTAGTTATCGCCGTTGTTGGTGGTGCACTTGCTATCGGCGGAATTGGCGGATTTACCCTTGGTGGACTGGCAAGTTTTCTGACTTTCGACAAGAGTTTAAATATGCCTATTCAGCAGGTCAGCCAGCAGTTAAACTTCGTAGTTATGGCTATGGCTGGTGCAGAAAGAGTTTTTGCCCTTCTGGATGAAGAGCCAGAAACCGACGAGGGATATGTAACACTCGTCAATGCAAAAGAGGAAAATGGTCAGATTGTGGAGACTACAGAGCATACCGGTATGTGGGCTTGGAAACATACACATCAGGCAGATGGAACGGTAGACTACAAAAAGCTTGAAGGCGACGTGGTATTTGACGATGTGGACTTTGCTTATGTGCCAGAAAAAACTGTACTTCACAATATCAACCTTTTTGCCACACCGGGACAAAAGATTGCCTTTGTAGGAGCAACGGGTGCTGGTAAGACAACCATTACAAACCTAATCAACCGATTCTACGATATTGCTGATGGAAAAATTCGTTACGACGGCATCAACATCAACAAGATTAAAAAGGATGATTTGAGACATTCTCTGGGTATTGTATTGCAGGATAC
>CAVIOJ010000085.1:13833-25571 GCA_963644225.1 Lachnospiraceae bacterium
GCAGGATACACATCTCTTTACCGGAACAGTTGCAGACAATATCCGCTACGGAAAACTCGATGCAAGCGATGAGGAAGTTTATGCAGCAGCAAAACTTGCCAATGCGGATGGATTTATCCGTCGACTTCCAAATGGCTATGATACAGTTCTTACAGGAGATGGAGCCAATCTTAGCCAGGGACAAAGACAGCTTCTTGCTATTGCAAGAGCAGCCATCGCTGATCCTCCAGTACTGATTTTGGATGAGGCTACATCCTCTATCGATACCAGAACGGAAAAAATCGTACAGGATGGTATGGACAAGCTTATGGCAGGCAGAACAACATTTGTCATCGCCCATAGACTCTCTACCATCAGAAACAGCGATTGTATCATGGTTCTAGATCAGGGCCGCATCATCGAGCGTGGCAGCCATGATGAGTTGATTGCCGAGGGCGGCAAGTATTATCAGCTCTATACCGGCAAGATTGTAAATGCGTAGGCATTTTGCTTAGATAAAAACATAAGAGGCACGAAAAGCTATATTTGCTTTTTGTGCCTTTTTTTTAAAATAGTCTAAAGATTTGTCGGGACATGGTCGATATGGAAATAGAAAAAGTCTAACTATGTCCAAATTTAAGCGATTGGACAACAATTAATATAGAGAAAAGCTTGGTGAAAGGGGACTCTATGCAAATGTACAAGGATGTAAAAAAGAGAATTTTAGCAGGAGGCTTGGCGCTTTTGATGGCGGTGTCTACCCTGTCCGTGGGAAGCAATTTGTTTGCTAACTTCGTGGCTTCGGCGGATTATCCTATCGAAAGTGGAACGCAAATCGCGTTGGTAGGAACCGCAACACGCGATTATCAAAAACTTGATACCGCATCCATGCAGGTGGATTTATCAAGTGATCAGTCCGTAAGTTACAGTGTTTCGGTATACCAAAATCTAACTGATGCCAGCAATCCGACCAGTGGTGTGCTCCGTTACAGTGGTACCACAAATCAGGTGAGCGGAACAACAGAAGAGGCATCAGCTAAGAGCTTGAATGAAGCCATATCTGGAGTCTATCTTTCAAACGGTGAGACATATGCTGTCGTATATAGTTTCTCTGACGCATCAGATGATGTTTATTCTTATTCGGCAGACTCTTCCGGCGTCGGCTATGTAAATGATAGCGGATGGGGCGAGATGGATGACAACTATATAGACGCCAGCTTATCAAATGTTTCGGCGGGAGATTTTTCAGATAATACGACCTTATCTGTTGCAAGTACTGTGCTGAACATAGACTTAGCTGATAACACATCACAAATTGCAGCATCCCTTTCTCCAGCATTAAAAAGAACCATAACTTGTACAAGTAGTAATTCAGATGTAGTAAACGTTACTTCAAACGGAGCCCTCAGCCCTGTGGCAAGTGGCACTGCTTCTGTTAGCGTATCAGCAGCAGGCGCTTCTAATACGATAGACGTTACTGTCAATGTATTGGAATCTTCTATTACAGATGGTGGGGATAGTTATACCTATACAGGAAGTTCAATCACACCGGACCTTACAGTAAGATGTGGAAGTACAACTCTTTCGCAGGGAAGTGATTACACAGTTTCTTATGAAAGCAATACAAATGTAGGCACAGCTTCTGCTACCGTTACGGGAAGAGGAAACTATGCTGGTTATAGCAAAACCATCAACTATGGAATTACGGAAAAGACTTTGACGCAGGATAGCGGAGCACAGTTTTCTGTAAATCCAACCACAGGTGAGGTTACCAATGCCATCTATAGTGATGGTGAAAAAAGCTTGACTTTGGGAAGAGATTTTACCGCATCAGCTACAGCAAATGGTACTTCATATTCTGATGGAAAATTAGTATATAACTACAACATCACCCTTACCGGTACTGGTAACTATACAGGTACAGTTACTTATGATAATTATCAGGTTTCTGCCAGCGCGGGCAATAAGTTTGATATTAGCCAGATTGTGACAGTTGCTTTATACAATGGAAGTGAAACTGTTGAGAACAACCCATATACCTACGATGGCAGCCCTAAGGAGCCGACTATCGTTTATACCAATGCTGTTGACAATAATGTGATTGATGGCTTTGGTGCTAACTGTACCGTTGAGTATAGAAACAATACATCAGCAGGTAGCGCTACAGTAGTTATTTCTGGAAAGGAAGCTGCTGGTTATACGGGAACAATCGAGATCACTTTTGATATCTATGCCTGCAATTTAGAGACTGCAGAGGAAAATGGAAGACTTTCGGTTAGTGCATCTTTGAATGAAAAGACGAGAGAAAACTTCTCTTATACTGGCTCTGCTATTAGGCCAAGTATGAGTCTTACTTTGGACCGTGGTGGTTCTATATATACATTGGTAGAGGGAGCTGATTACACCGTTTCATATAGCAACAATACTGCTATTGGAACCATGACAGTTTCCATCGAATCATCAGGAACAAACTTTACTGGCAGTATCACAAAAGAATATCAGATCATCGGAAATCTCGAGACAGATGCATCCGTTACAATCGGAAATGGTACAGCCGCTACGACTTATGCTCAAGGATATGCCAGTGCATATAGTGCAACTTATTCAGGCAAGGAAATCACACCTGCAGTTGCAGTAAAACTTGGCAAGTCATTAAAAGAAGGAAGCGACTACAGCGTTTCTTATGAGAATAATACGGATGCAGGTACAGCAACCGTCGTGATTACAGGAAAGGGCAACTATGCCGACAAGGTTTTGCGGGCTAGTTTTACCATAAAGCCAGCAAGTCTTACAGGAACATTAAACGTAACTGCAGACAAGACTTATACAGGTTCTGCCATCACTTTGTCTTCCGATGAATACACTCTCAAGCAGACTGGAAGAAGTTATGTGGAAGGAAAGGATTACGAACTTTCCTATGAAAACAATACTGATGCCGGAACAGCAAGAGTTATTGCCAAAGGTAGTGGAAACTACACGGGATCTGTTAGCGCAAACTTTACCATCGACAAGCTAAATATCACAGATGAAAAAGTTTCTGTGGAAACCATAGGTGATCGTACTTATACAGGCAATGCAATTCGCCCGGAAGTGACTCTTTATTACACCAGCAAAAATGGAGAGAAGTCTGTCATTCCAAGCAGCAATTATTCTGTAGAGTATGCCGACAACAAAAATATCGGAACAGCTACCGTTACTATCAAGGGTAAAAACAATCTGACAGACAGCAGAGAAGAAAACTTTACCATTGTGGCAAAATCACTCGATAATCTTAGCTTTACCATGGGTGGACAGGAAGTTCGAAAGATTAGTGAGAATACATATGTAGCGGATTACAGTGTGGAATATACAGGCCTTAACTACAAGGCATCTGCTTTGAATCTTGTGGTAAAAGATGGAGCTACTACCCTTGCCGCAGGAAGCAATACATACAAGCTTAGTATAAAAAATGCGAAAAATGCAGGAAGCTACGACGAAACAAAAGCATCTGCATGTCCGTACCTTTTGATAACGGGTCAGGGAAATTATAAGGGCTCTACGATTACCATTTATTTTAACATCCTTCCAAAAGACATCTCTGATGAGGATAGTGGAGTTAGTATTTCTCAGACAGGAACTATGATAAAAAATGCGGATGGCAGCAGATATCCGGAACTCAATGTTGTATTTACAGAAAGAAAGGCTACTCTTGCCTTGGATACGGACTATACCATCACCGTAGGAGAAGATAGCAAGACTTCTGGAGAAGGAAAGATTGCTACCGTTACCGGTATTGGAAACTATAGTGGAAGCCGTCAGATTACTTATACAATAGGAGATAATCTGGCTATCGGCGGAAGTGTGAAGCTTCTCAATCCGTACAATGACAATGTTATTTCTACTGCGTCTGGAACCTATTACGTTCCTTTCTGGGGAAGAGATACAGATGGAGCGGTAGCGCCAAAATATAGCATCAGTTACAACAAAAATGGAACGGAAACAGATTTGGTTGAGGATCAGGATTATACAGTATCCATTGTCAAGGAAGCTTCCGATACCATGGGAGTGTGTGAACATGCCACCATTACCATCACTGGTATTGGAGATTACTATGGCACCATCACCAGAGAATACTATGTCACAAGACTGATTTTTGACAACAAGACCAACTTTAAGTTGACAGATGAAACCTATACGGGATTCTCAGCTGTCTACAATGGAAATACCATTACTCCAAATATAAAGATTACCTTTAAGGCTACAGATGATAAAGAAGTCGAATTGATTTCTGGTACCGACTATACAGTTTCTACTGATCCGGTAGGACCGGCTGCAGGAAGCTATACTGTGACAATCACAGGTACAGGCTATTGCTCTGGAACCATGACACAGACTTATACTATCGCCCAGGATGACTTAGGTAAGTGTACGGCTTCATCTTCAGTTTTGTCGGATCAGACTTACACCGGCAAGGCAATTCGTCCGACTTTGGAAGGAATTACCATCACCAATTCTGCTGGTGCTACTTTGGTTGAAAATGTAGACTATCGTATATCAGCTTACACAAATAACACAAATATCGCGGATAAAAATGATGAAAATGCACCGACTGTAACCATCCAGGGTATTGGAAACTATACAGGAAGCAAGACTTTTAAATTCTCGATTGTTGCGAAAAATATTGCAGATAATATAACAATTGGAGATGTTCCAGAGCAGATTTATACGGGCTCTCAGTTAAAGCCTTCTTTATCTGTACTGTACGGTGATATTGTTTTGACCGAGGGAACGGATTATGATCTTACCTACAGCAACAATGTAAACCCAGGAAAGGCCACAGTTACCATTACAGGTAAGGGGGCATATACTGGAACAAAGCTGGCATACTTTAATATCGTAGGAGACCTAAGCGATACCAGCTTATTTGCCATCGATGGATGCAAGGCCAGTTACAATTTGCTTGCCTCAGGAAAATTAGATTTTTCTTCTGCCGGCATCAATATAAAATTTAATGGAAGCAGCGCGGCGGGAGATGGAAGTATTCAGTCTCAGTGGCTTAACAGTTCTAACTACGAGATTCAGCAGGTTGGCTGTAGCGAGCCGGGCGAGGGACAGTTGGTATTTGTTGGTAAGAATTACTGTCGCGGCAGCCAGAGCGTATCTATCAAGGTTATTGGAGATCTTGCAAATGCCCAGGTTATCAATGTGGAAAATCAGTATGATTACACAGGTAAGCAGATTGGTCCGAATACCATCGTACAATTTGGCTCAAAACTTTTGACCCAGGGAAGTGACTATACCCTTACCTATGGGGACAATATAAATGTTGGAAATAACAGTGGAAGTATCTATATCTCTGCAGTAGATGGTTCTTACTATACCGGTTCGAAGACTCAGAAATTTAATATTTATTACAACCTGGCCAATGCAAATATTACTTTGGACAATACTACATACAATTACAATGGCAATGCAATCACACCGACACCGACTGTATCTGTAGCGGGAAAGACCTTGTCTACTTCTGAATACAGTGTATCTTATGAAAACAATACGGATGCGGGAACTGCTTCTGTTGTGATTTCCGGAGTAAATGGCAAGTCATATGGTCAGCAGGCATACAACTTTACCATTCGAGGCGTGAATATGTCTGATAGCAATATGGCTATCACGGTAGGGGGTATGACAGATGGCTACAATACGGACTACACTGGAGACGCCATCCAGCCTGAGGTGATTGTAAGCTATGCTGGAAAAGTATTGACCCAGACCAAGCAATACAATTTGAGTTATACCAACAATACTAACGCCGGAACAGCCAGTGTTACCATCAGCGGAATCGGAAGTTATATTGGTTCTGTGACCAAGACATTTACCATCAATCAAAAGGATATCAGCAGTACAGATGTGACTGCAAAAGTATCTGATGCCGGTTATGCTGGAGGAAATGGTGTTACACCTCAGATGTCTTTGACATTTAATGGAAAGACCCTGCAGCAGGGAACAGATTATAGCTATGTACTCAGTAACAATACAGCGGTATCTACTGCTGATAGCAAGGCAGCTGTTACATTTACCGGAAGTGGCAACTTTAAGGGAAGCCGCATTGAAAACTTCCTGGTAAAACAGGTTGATTTGGCTGGAGGAACTGTAAAACTTGACAAGACCGAGGCAACCTATACAGGAAATGCTATTACACCGAAGGTAGAAGTTTCCTGCCCAGTAGGAGACGGAACGACATACATTTTGCAAGAGGGAACTGACTACACCATCGCTTACGGAAATGGCTCGATCAAGGATGCTGGAAACTACAATATCAGCATCACAGGAATCAACAACTTCTATGGACAGTTGAATCCGACATTTACCGTAGAGGCAAAAGCTCTGACGGATGCAGATTTGGAATATACGATAGATGATGCACCTTATACCGGAAGCGCCATGAAGCCTAATGTTACCATTACCAACAAGACATCAAGTGAGGCTTTGGTAGAGGGTAAAGACTATACCATCACATACAAAAACAATGTAAATTCGGGAGCGGCAGACGATGAGGATGCGCCTACAGCAGTGATTAGTGGTATTGGCAATTACCAGGGCACCAAGGAGTTGACATTTAACATAGGTGTTTCAATCAAGGGAGCTCAGGTGCGTATTCCGACCAGTCAGCAGACCTTTACCTACGACGGTAAGTCTCATATCCCAAGTTACGAAGTTTACTTAGGAGAGACTCGCCTGATTGAGGGAACGGATTACGAATTGGTAGCCATGGAAGATTCCATCAATGCTGGAACCAAGACTCTTACTGTAAAGGGTATTGGAAACTACTATGGCAAGCCGTTTGCAACTTATACCATCGCACAAAAAATTGCCAAAGCATCTGAGATTCTAGTAACGCTTGAATTTGAACAGGATGAAGACGGCAACTACATTACGACATATTCTGGTCAGGCAATTGAGCCAAAGGTTCACGTCTATGACACTTCAATCTCTACTACAAAAGAGATTGCTGCAAGCAACTATACCATCACCTATGAAAACAATGAGGTGATTAGTTCGGCGGATAGCCCAGCATATATCAAGGTTTCTTTGAAGGGAAATTATGCACTGGGTTCTGAAACCAGCGCAACGCCATTTTACATCAAGGCAAAGAACATCTCAGATTTTGAAATCAAGATGGACAGTAGCAGAGTAAGTTACACAGGCGAGGCGGTAACTCCAGCCGTTAGTGTGTTGTATGACAATGGCTCTGATCCGATTTGGACACTGCAGCCAGATATCGATTACACGGTAAAATATGAGAATAATACAAAAGCTGGAACTGCAACTGTAAGTGTAAGTGCCAAGGGCAATTATACGGGCAAACTTGAAAAGACATTTACCATCGTAGCATCTTTGTCTGCTGCCGATGTTACCGTGGAACCACAGTTCTATACCGGAAAACTAATAGAGCCTCCGATGACTGTAATCTGTGGTGGCAATGAGTTGGAAAAAGATGTGGATTACAAGGCAGACTTTTATTCAGATGATGGCTATACCACCGGAGGATATGCGATTTTGACGCCGCTTTCTTCTTGCTATAGCGACAGCATCAAGGTAAGTTACACCATCAGCTCAGATGTGACTCTTCTAAAGGTAAAAGGATATGCAAATCAGTATCCATATACTGGGGAAGCTATAAAGCCAAGTGTCAAGGTGGTAGATCCAAGTGGAAATGAGATTCCTTATGATGAGGATAAAGTGGTCTATACCAAGGACAGCGGATCATTTGATGCAGATGTAGATTTGGATGAACTCGTAGAAGATGACTGTATCGAAGTGGGTACTTACAGAGTTTATATCCCGGTTGATTTGGGAAATGAAAGTACAGTTTTAACTGCAGTTTATGAGATTATTCCAAAGAATATCAATGCATGTACTATCATCCAGCTCAGCAAGAATACTTACACGGGAAAAGCAATTGAACCAAAACCAACCTTGTTGTATGATGATAGAGAGTTAATCCAGGATACGGAATATACGGTTGTTTACGCCAACAATGTCAACCCAGGAGTGGCAACAGCTACTGTTACTGGCATAGGCAATTACACAGGAAGTTGTATCTTAAAATACAATATTGTTTCACCGGCTATGGTGGGCACAAAAGCTAGTAGCGTAAGCGAGACCGCTATCAAACTGACATGGTTGAAAAATGGTAAAGCAACTGGTTATGAGATCTACAGTGTGGACAATAGTACCAAGTACGGAGAGACTACTGGAACATCATTTACAGTAGAAAATCTCAAGTCTTCTACCACCTATGAATTCCATGTTCGCTCTTATGTCACAGTGGAGGGCAAGACCTCGTATGGTCAGATGGTAACGGTGCAGGCCCATACCAAGGTATCTTCTACCAACGGCTTGACTGGCGCATCTTCAGCTAAAAAGACGGCAGTTTTGAATTGGGATCGAAGTACTACGGTAGGTGGATATGAGATCTATCGCAGCAACACAGTGGATGGTACATATCGCAAGATTGCCACTGTTCCAAATGGAAAAGGTACTTACACAGACACAGGCGTAGCATCAGGCAGAACCTATTACTACAAGGTTCGCGCTTACAAGCCAATAGACGGTTCTTACGTATACGGGGATTTCTCAAAAACGATTACAATCACTGTAAAGTAGGATAACTTGCATGGCAGAACAAAAATATCAAATCGGCGAATTCACCTTCCAGACCTTTTACGAGTATCGTGCGGGTCAGGAAGATGTTCGCAAGATTACATGTATCAATAAAGAATTAAATATCCAGGACCCTGAGGTGGCAGTGCGCCTTTACAACGACATTCGCGAGGGCAAAATCAAGTTTAAGTCGCCTATCGGGGAACAGTTCTACGGACATTTGGCAGATATAGTGGCTGACAAGTCTGTAGACTTGTTGGAGGACAAAGCAGTTATAGAAGAGGCAGAGGGCAAGATGAAATACCAAAAGGTTCTTGGTATTGCTTTTATCATCGTGGCCATTGTCTCTTTTGCTGTGTTTGGAATTGCGGAGATTCGAGATATCTATACCACAAGACAGATGCAAAAGTTAGCAGAGTCGACTCAAAATTCCACCACAAATACCACTCTTTCATCAGACGATTCTGACGAAAAAAATAGTGATGATGCAGGGGATGTGACTGATACAGAAGGGGACGATTCCCAGACGCAAGAGGATACCGCAAATCTTACAGTCCTGCCTGAATATACTGATCTTTTATCACAAAATGAAGATATGGTGGGCTGGATTGCCATAGGGGATACGGATATCAATTACCCTGTGGTGCAAAGAGATAACGAGTATTATCTTTCTCATGGCTTTGACGGAGCAAGCAACTCTAATGGTACTATTTTTATGGATAAACGCTGTAGCATCGTCTCTCCTACTGCAAACACCATCATTTATGGCCACAATATGAAGAGTGGCATGATGTTTGGTGGATTGAAAAAATATCTGCAGGAGGGGTATTTGGAGAGCCACAAGCAGATTCAGTTTAATACTATCTATGAAAAGCGAGTTTATGAGATCGTGGCAGTCTGTCTTTCTCAGGTGCAGTATCAGGATGAGGATGACTACCGCTATTATGATTTTATTTCTGCTACATCGGAGGCTGATTTGGCAGAATTCAAGGCCAATGTAAAGGAATTGGCAGTCTACGGAAATGCGGATGATATAACTACTGATGACAAGCTTTTAACCCTGTCAACATGCAACTCTTATACTGAGGAAGGACGATTATTTGTAGTAGCCAAAAGGGTCCAGTAGGTGTATAATATACTAGATGTTGTATATGATGCAGAATACAGAATATAATTATTGGAGAGGTTACTATGAAAAGAGGAACCAAGATTGGATGGTTGTTAATTGCACTTTCTATTGTCTTATCGGTTTGGGTGATTGCCAGCCAGAGTTCTGACGCCAGTACCACGACGGATGACGGTATGGTAGTCAGTGATGACGGATCGACATTGGAAGGATATACGGGAAGCGGCGGATCTGTAGTGATTCCGGATGGCGTTACAAGTATCAATGCCGGAGCTTTCAGCGAAAAGGATATTACAAGCGTGACAATGCCTTCGTCTGTGACTTCCATGGGAACCGGAGTTTTTCGTGGATGTACCAACTTGGGTTCAGTATCGCTTAGTTCTTCTTTGACATCGATTCCAGAAGATACATTCCGTGAGTGCTTATCTCTTACTAGTGTATCTATCCCGGATACTGCTACCAGTATCGGAAGCAATGCTTTTTATGGATGTACATCACTTTCTTCTGTATCGATTCCAGCAGGTGTGACCAGCATCTCTACCGATGCTTTCGAGGGATGTCAGAACCTTACCAATATTTCCGTTTCAGCAGGAAATGGAGCTTACTCTTCAGCAGATGGAGCCCTCTACAATGCTTCTACCACAAGACTTTTGCTTGTGCCAGAAGGAAAAACTTCTCTTTCAGTTGCAGCAGGAACTACTACTATTGCATCGGGCGCCCTAAGAGAGTGTACAGGCATTTCGACTTTGTCTTTGCCTAATAGTGTGACTACCATCGAGTCAGGTGCTTTTACTTATAGTGGATTAGATACAGTTACCATTCCAGCCTCTGTTACATCTATTGGCAGCCAGGCCGACTGGTATCCATCTACGATTTATGGAGCCGCTGATTCAGCAGCTGAAAAATTTGCAAAAGATAATGATATCGTATTCGTTGTTGTTGGATCTGAGGACAATTCAGGAAACGGCGGTAACGGTAGCGACAATAACGACAACAATGGTGGCAATAGTAATGGCGGCACTGATAACAACGGCTCGTCTGGAACAGATAATGGCACAGACGGATCTTCGGATGATGCAAATACCACGGACGGTGGTAGCACCTCAGGAGAGGATGTAGTGAATCCGGATGGCTCTATTACTCATGCAGATGGCTCTGTGACCACAGCAGATGGTAAAGTGATAAAGGCAGCTGGAACTGCTGGTACGACTACACATGCTTTGGATGAGACTCCTACCACAGCAGATGGCATTGACCCACGATACTTCCTTTGTATCGCAATCTTTGCATCTGGTATCGGAGTGATTCTCTACAGCCGTTTCAACAAGATGAAATTTTTAAGCGAGAGTGTTAAAAGACATTAAAAATAGGTTATAATAAAAGGTGCAGTTTCGACTGCACCTTTTTTGCTGTATAGGAAAAATAAAACTCTGGATATACGAGGAGATTGTGTTATGTATACAAAGATGATTGCTCAGGGAATAGCGACTCTTGTTTATACTCTTGCATTTGCAGGACTCTTGTTGGCCGCTCTGCCAAAATATAAAAAACAATACTATGTGACGGTGAAGATGCTATGCAGCGTAGCATTTATTCTGATTGCTGTGATGTATGCTTTTTTGAGCGATCACATCAGTTATTTTTTGCATATCTTACCACCAATGATTTTGTGCGCCATTGGGGACTTGTTTATGGGACTCTATCAGACCAAGCGGAGACGAAGAAATATCCTACTTGGTACTGCGGCATTTCTTTTAGCCCATATTAGTTTCGTTTTGGCCTTTTTACAGATGGATGCCACCTTGGATTGGTGGAACATCTTCCTGCCGGTGGTCCTTTTGATTGTTTTTTGCTTCGCAAAGAAAATACTTCATTTGCACATGGGGCGGTTTGCTTTTGCAGCAGGAATATATACGGTCTTCTTGGGACTTATGCTCTCAAAGAGCACTCAGTATATGATGCATTTTCCTGGCATAGCATCTGCCTGGAT
>CAVIOJ010000086.1:0-9341 GCA_963644225.1 Lachnospiraceae bacterium
GTTGTAGAGAAAAATAATATGTGCTAAAATTTCACTTGGTATACATATAAATAAGAAAAGAGGTAGTTTATGAGAAGTCAGGTTATGTCAATTTTGGTTGAAAACACACCAGGCCTTTTGAGTCATGTATCTGGTTTGTTTAGCCGTAGAGGATACAATATCGACAGTTTTTCGGCAGGAGTAACCGCAGATCCTAGATATACTCGTCTTACCATAGCCACAAGCGGAGATGAGCAGATTTTAGAGCAGATTGAAAAACAGTTGGCAAAATTAGAGGATGTAGTAGATGTCAAAATTCTTGAGCCAGGTTCTTCTGTGACAAGAGAACTTATGATTGTAAAAATTTCTGCCAAGGCATCGGATCGCCAGTCAGTTCTTACAATTACAGAGATATTCCACGGCAAGATAGTGGATGTCACTCACGATTCCATGGTGATTGAGGTAACTGGCCATCAGGATAAACTACAATCATTTTTAGATATGTTGGCAGACTATGAGATTTTGGAACTTGCAAGAACCGGACTTACCGGTCTTACAAGAGGAACCAAAGACGTGGTTATGCTCTAATAATATGAGCAAATACTTTGTTCTATTAGCATATGTCACATTTATTTATTAGCAAAAATCTTGTTATACCAAGCCACAAAAAGGCGGTATGGACGAGTCTATATTACATGAGAGATAGGAGGATATGTCATGGGAATGACAATGACACAAAAAATTCTTGCAGCACATGCAGGACTTGAATCAGTAGAAGCTGGACAGCTTATTGAGGCTGATCTTGATTTGGTATTGGGTAATGATATCACTTCACCAGTTGCTATTCATGAAATTGAAAAAATGAAGGTGGATGGCGTTTTCCACAAGGATAAAATCGCTCTCGTTATGGACCACTTTATTCCAAATAAGGACATCAAATCTGCAGAGCACTGTAAGTGCGTTCGCGAGTTCGCCTGCAAAAATGAAATCACCAATTATTTTGATGTAGGAAAAATGGGAATTGAGCATGCTCTCCTTCCAGAACAGGGTCTTACAGTAGCTGGAGATGTCATCATTGGTGCTGATTCACATACTTGTACTTATGGAGCATTGGGTGCTTTCTCTACAGGTGTAGGAAGTACAGATATGGCAGCTGGTATGGCAACAGGAAAAGCCTGGTTCAAGGTTCCTGCAGCTATCAAGTTCAACATTGTCGGTAAACCATCAGACTACATCAGTGGCAAGGACTTGATCTTGCATATCATCGGTATGATCGGTGTGGATGGTGCTCTTTATAAGTCTATGGAATTTGTAGGAGAAGGCATCAAGAATCTTTCTATGGATGATCGTCTCTGTATTTCTAACATGGCAATCGAAGCTGGAGCAAAAAATGGAATCTTCCCTGTAGATGAAGTTACCATCGCTTATATGAAAGAACATTCAAATCGTGAATATAAGATTTTTGAGGCAGATGAAGATGCCGTTTATGATGAGGAATATACCATTGACCTTGGTCAGTTAAAATCAACTGTTTCATTCCCTCATTTGCCAGAAAATACCAAGACCATCGATGAAGTGGGAGATGTAAAAATCGACCAGGTTGTTATTGGTTCTTGTACCAATGGTCGTTTTGAGGATCTTGCCATGGCAGATCGTATCTTAAAGGGCAAAAAGGTAAAAGATGGCCTTCGCGTTATCATTATTCCTGGAACACAGCAGATTTATTTGGATGCCATGGAAGCTGGATTTATCAAGGACTTTATTGAGGCAGGATGCGTTGTTTCTACTCCTACCTGTGGCCCTTGCTTAGGCGGATACATGGGAGTTTTGGCGGCAGGTGAGAGATGTGTATCTACTACTAACCGTAACTTCGTGGGACGTATGGGACATGTAGATTCTGAGGTTTATCTTGCATCCCCAGCAGTGGCAGCAGCAAGTGCTTTGACCGGTAAAATTTCTGGACCAAAGGAGGTTATGTAATGAAAGCAGCAGAAGGAAAAGTTTTTAAATTTGGAGATAATGTAGATACAGATGTTATCATTCCAGCCAGATATTTGAATTCGTCAGATCCAAAGGAATTGGCGCTTCACTGTATGGAAGATATCGATGCAGAATTTGTAAATAAAGTAAACCAGGGCGACATTATTGTCGCTACCAAGAACTTTGGGTGTGGATCATCTAGAGAGCATGCACCTATTTCTATAAAGGCAGCAGGAGTCAGCTGTGTAATCGCAGAGACCTTCGCCCGTATTTTTTACCGCAATGCCATCAATATTGGACTTCCAATCATCGAATGTCCTGAGGCTGCAGCGGCAATTTCGGATGGAGATATGGTACATGTGGATTTCGATAGCGGAATCATTACCAATGTTACTAAAAATGAGACTTACAAGGGACAGGCTTTCCCACCATTTATGCAAAAGATTATTGACTGTGAAGGTCTGGTAAACTATATCAATCAAAAATAATTACAGCTCGAAATAGGATAGAAATCCATCTGACAGGCGTATTTTAGAATAGAGGTCGGCATATTCTTTGGCAGAAAGCTCTAAAATGTAATTTTGAGGGAAAGATTTGTTGTAGCCATTCTTTTTTGCAAGGTCAACAGCCTTGTTGTAAGCGGTGGCAGCCTTTATGGAACTTGTGTATTTTCCAATAATGACATCGCCATGAAGATGGATTTTTGCCATATACCAGGTGCGGCCGTTTTTTTGAAATGATGATACACCGTGGTAGGTGTTGATGATTTGGATATTGGCGTAGCGGTAATCGCTGGAATCGCCATTGACAAAGATATAGTCTCGCCCACAGACGGCATAGTTTTTTATCCCGTAGCGGTTGGCTATGCTATATTGCATACCATAATCACTGACAAACATGTGATTTCCACGAAGTTGGATTTTGTGCTGCGAGTAGTAAAAGAGATCATCATTGTCAAATTTTAAATCATAATCTTTTCTCAGATAATAAGAAAAATAGCCCTTTCTTAGATAAATGGGATTTTTTATATAGATTCCCTGATCTCTGAAGTTGAGAAGGCAGATTGCTTTTTCAAAAGAGAGTGCTTGAATGTGCTCGGTATAATTGTCGATGGTGATATCAGAATTGTTTAGGAGCTGGCTGGCTTCTGTATAGATTGCCTGTGCAAAATCATAGTCATCTGAGCTGCCTAAACTGATATGCTTGCCCCTATAGGTTAGGCTGGCGCGATAGTATAGGCTTTTGTCTTTTTTGTATGTGGTATAAATGCCAGTTGCCATGATGGACTCCTTTTAGTAATTATTTGAGCAAATTAAGTCTAGCTTCAATGATTGGAATGACTTGCCGCTTTGATTTTTTAAAATCAATTTGGAAGTCAACTTTGTAAAAAGTATAACATGAATTGGTATTTCTGACGAAAAAGATTCTTATTTCTGTCTGGATTTCCTTGTTTCGTGCGTTGACACGTTACATTAGTAAAATGTATAATATGCAAGAATTAGTAAAAAATAACAAGTATAAAGCGTGAGGTAGAAAAATGGGATTACAATATGTTAGCACAAGAGATGCATCTGAGGTTGTTAGCGCATCTGAGGCCATATTAAAAGGTTTGGCAAAAAATGGAGGATTATTTGTCCCTACAAGTATTCCAAAGTTGGATGTCAGTTTTGAAGAGCTTGCCAATATGACCTATCAGCAGACGGCCTACGAGGTTATGAAATTATTCCTTACAGATTTTACAGAAGAGGAACTTAAAAACTGTATCAACCGCGCATATGATGCCAAGTTTGATACAGAAGAAATCGCTCCCCTTGTCTATGCAGATGGAGCTTATTATCTTGAGTTATTCCACGGATCTACCATAGCTTTTAAGGATATGGCTCTTTCTATTTTGCCACATCTTATGATTACATCAGCCAGAAAAAATAATATAAAAAATGATATCGTCATTTTGACAGCTACTTCTGGAGATACCGGAAAGGCAGCACTTGCAGGCTTTGCTGGAGTAGAGGGAACCAAGATTATCGTTTTCTATCCAAAGGACGGTGTCAGCCCAATTCAAAAGCAGCAGATG
This sequence comes from Lachnospiraceae bacterium, assembly GCA_963644225.1. Lineage (GTDB taxonomy): Bacteria > Bacillota > Clostridia > Lachnospirales > Lachnospiraceae > Pararoseburia. The sequence goes on from CAVIOJ010000086.1 coordinate 4,034, forward strand.
GTTACACAGACAGGGGACAATACCTTGGTTGTAGGTATTGATGGTAACTTTGATCAGGCCCAGACAGGTGTGAAGCAGATGTTTGCGGATGCTGAACTTGCCAAGGAATTAGACGCAGCTGGTTATCAATTCTCCTCTGCCAATTCCATCAACATCGGTCGTTTGGTTCCACAGATTGTTTACTACGTATATGCATATGCAAAGCTCGTGGCCAATGAAAAAATCACTGCTGGTTCGCCTATGAACGTGGTTGTTCCTACAGGAAACTTTGGAAATATCTTGGCTGCCTTTTATGCAAAAAATATGGGTATTCCGATTGCAAAGCTTATTTGTGCATCCAATGAAAATAAAGTTCTCTATGACTTCTTTAAGACGGGAACCTATGACAAGAATCGTGAATTTGTTTTGACCAATTCTCCTTCCATGGATATCTTGATTTCGAGCAACTTAGAGAGATTGATTTATAGAATTGCCGGAGAAGATGCAGATAAAAATGCAAAGCTTATGGAGCAACTTTCTACAGAAGGCCGTTATGAGATTACAGAGGATATGAAGGCTTCTTTGAAGGATTTCTATGGAAATTATACCAGTGAGTCAGAGACAGCTCAGGTAATCCATGATTTATACGAAAAAACAGGTTATGTGATTGATACTCATACAGCTGTTGCAAGCGGAGTATATGCTAAATATAAAGCTGAGACAGGGGATGATACACCGACTGTGATCGCTTCAACTGCCAGCCCATTTAAGTTTGCAAAGAGTGTTATGTCTGCCATCGATAAAAAGTATGAAGATGTGGATGATTTTGCTCTGATTGACAAGCTTAGTGAGATCGCATGCGTGGATGTTCCGAAAGCAGTTGAGGAGATTCGAAGCGCCGAAGTTCGCCATAAGACGACTTGCGAAGTCGATGAAATGCCAAGCGTTGTTAGAGGATTTTTGAAGTAAGATAGATTTATAAAAAAGACCAGACACAGGTAGAAATTGTGTCTGGTCTTTTTTTGATCTTTAACAGAACTTTATTTTTTTATTATAATGTTTCCCTAAGAATGCCAAAATAAGAAATTGTCCGGTTATTTAACTATACAAATCGATAATCAGATGAAATGTACCGAAAGGATATACGATCGGCATTACAAAGGTAGATGGACTAAGGTGCAAGGTTTCGCCTTCGATGGCTTCAGGTGGTTCTAGGTCTAACTCGATGGAATAGGAGTTGGACATATTGACCATGAAAAGACCGTTATGGAGGTTGATGAAATCTTCAAGAGAAGCTTGAACATATTCATCAAAGTCATCAAACTCTGCCTTGGCGTAGCGACTCGCAAAAGCGATAGCGACATCTTTTGTCATATCAATTCTGGCATGGCAATTGATGGCCCCGTGCATTTTTTGTAAAACGCAGTAGTTCGCCGGATATTCCTGACAAGGAATGGGAGAAAGTGGTGTAAAGTCATCACCGATGAAACGAACCAAATTGTTAAAAAGAAGCTCCATATAAATCAGGCTGAAATCGTTGACTGGAATCTCTGCCATGAGGAAAAATTTCTGGATAAGTTGTAAGATTTTGTCCCTGGTTTCCTCGTTGAAATCCATGTCATAGAGTTCGTTGTCCGCCTCGTAATCGAGGATATAAGTCTGCAGGTCACTATAACTGATGATACCTTCATCCACAAGACACTGGCCAAATAGTAAAAAGTCAGGAATCTGAGTGGTAAGAAGCTCTTTTACCTGCTCGGCAGATAGGTATCCGTGCTCGATGGCTAACTCACCAAAACGTCTGTCCTCTCTAGTCTGCATAAAACAGATATCATCCACCTCGGAAGCAACCATATAACCCTTGTGGATTGCTAAGGTTCCCAACTTGATGTGGGCGGCAGACAATTGGGAAATTGCCTTGGTTAATTCTTCTTTTGTAATCGCATTTTTGCGAAGCAGATAACTGCCGAAAAATTGTGAATACATATATTATTCTCCCCCTAATTGAACTTCGACAATACGCTCAAGCTGTGGTTTACTGATAGGTTTTTGTACAAAATCGGTAGCTCCGGCTTCTAGTGCCTTTTTAAGCTGAGCCTGGGTTCCAACAGAGGAAACTATGATGACCTTGGCGTCTTTTGCGGCAGCAATGATTTCTTCTGTAGCGGCTATACCGTCTTTTTGTGGCATTACGATATCAAGAAAGACTAAATCTGGCTGATGCTCCTTGTATAGATCTACGGCCTGCTGTCCGTTGGATGCCTCGTAGAATGTAGGTCCTTCTGAAAAAGAAAGAATGGCATCTTTAAGACTCTTTCTTGCTAAAATAGAATCGTCACAAATAAGGATACTTTTTGCTGATAAATCCATGATTTTATCTCCTTAAAATAGAAAACTTACATACTTACACCTATAGTACATCAAAGAATGGCAATTATCAAATGAATTGTGCGAAAATTTTCCTCCCTTGTTGAAAGAGAAAAAGTGAATGGATATAATGAAACAAATAATAGAAATGGAGTGAAAAAAATGACAAATGCAGACATGATGATTGTATTTGATGTCATCATTACAATTTTAGGAATTTATCTATGTTTTGTTGCTTTTCGTATGAAAAAAAATCAGGATATACCTGGTATTTTTGTGGCGGCAGAAGAGTTGCCTCATTGCCATGATAAAAAGGGATTTATAGCCTTTTTGTTCCCTAGAGCCGCAGGGTTTGGACTGATTTGTCTTGGCGTAGGTTTAGAAGGAGTTATCAGTGATCTGATTGTTCCTTTGGGGTCCGCCTTAAACGCAGTTATGATGATTGTTTTCGTGGGTGCATGGATCTGGTTTTCTGCACAACTTCGCAAGGGAAGGGAGAGATTTTTTTGAGTGCAAAAATTTTAGTGGTAGATGATGAAGAAAAAATCCGCCTAATTATTCGTAAATATGCAGAGTTCGAAGGCTATGAAGTGGTCGAGGCAAAAAATGGAATGGATGCGGTGGAATGCTGCAGACAAGAAGATTTTGACCTTTTGATTATGGATGTCATGATGCCGGAGTTGGATGGATTTTCCGCTTGTGCAGCCATAAAAAAAGAGAAAGATATTCCTGTGATTATGCTTTCTGCAAGAGGCGAGGAGTACGACCGTATCCACGGCTTTGAGTGTGGCGTGGATGATTATGTGGTAAAACCTTTTTCTCCAAAGGAGCTTATGATGCGTGCAAAAGTAGTCATGAGCAGACACGGGGGAAAGTCGGATGAGATGGAAATCTTTAGACATGAGGGGCTAGAGATAAACTTTACTGCTAGAACTGTAAAGGTAGACGGGACTCGCATGGAATTGTCTCCAAAGGAATACGATTTGCTTTTTTATATGGTTAGAAACAAAGGAATTGCCTTAGAAAGAGAACAACTAATTACCCAGGTGTGGGGTTATGATTATTTTGGCGATGACAGAACTCTTGATACCCATATCAAGCTTTTGCGCGGCAACTTAGGACCTTATCGTGATTTGGTTGTCACCTTAAGAGGAGTAGGTTACCGTTTTGAGGGATAGGCCGATGAAAAAAAAGATAAGTTTAAAATGGAAGATATTTGCAGGATTTTTATCTTTTACCCTGATTTTATTGGTTCTTCTTTGGGTGCTGCAGATTCTTTGCTTAGATGATTTTTATGTTTTTATAAAAAGTAATGAGGTAAAACAGACTACGGATTCGGCCAAGAAGGTTGTATCAGATGCCGAGGATATCACTGAAAGTGATGACTTGGCGGAGTCCTTGAGAGATTTGGCGCAAACGGAAAATGTTTCAATTCTGCTTACAGATGAAGAAGGAAATACTCTTTGCTCGGCCCAGTACAATCCTATGGGACAGATGGAAAGCATTCCGTCGGATACTTTTTTAAGTCTGTATCAGGCGGCAAAAGAGGCTGGGGGAGAGACGGAGATTTCCTATACAGGAAGTTTACGTTGGGATGAGCAGGCAAAACCTTCTGATCAGTCCATACCACAGATGGGACTGACTCAATCTGATCAGACTACAGATAGCCAGTCGCAGGAGAGTGACCAGACTACGGATAGCCAGTCGCAGGAGATTGACCAGACTATGGATAGCCAGTCGCAGGAGAGCAATCTTGGAAATGCAAAACCTGACATCATGCAAGGGGGTAAGGCGGCAAACCTTGGACTAGGCCAGGAAGGCAGCCATGACAAGAGTGTTATCTATGTTTGTATTTTATCTGCGGATGACAAGGAAGTTGTACTTTTGGTTAGTGCCATGCTGACACCGGTCGATGCTACAGTATCCACTTTAAAAGTTCAGCTATGTATGCTTTCAATATTTTTGATTTTGATTTCTCTATTGGTGGCATGGCTTGCATCGAGAGCAATCTCAAAATCTTTGATTCGCCTCAATGGCTCTGCTAAAAAGTTGGCCGAGGGCGATTACAGCGTTACTTTTGATGAGAGTGACTATGGTGAGATTGCCCAATTGTCGGATACACTAAATTATGCTGTAGGGGAGTTGTCCAAGACAGAAGACCTGCGAAAGGAATTGATTGCTAATGTATCCCATGATCTTCGCACACCTCTTACCATGATGAAGGCTTACGGTGAAGTGATGCGAGATATTCCGGGAGAAAATTCTCCGGAAAATATCCAGGTTATAATCGATGAGACAAATCGCCTTAGCGCGCTGGTAAATGACATGCTAGATGTATCCCAACTTGAGGCCGGAACAATCTCGCTTCATCTTGAGAAGTTTGATCTGACAGAATTATTGGAAGAGACTGTTTTGCGTTATAGCAAACTAAAGGAAAAAGACGGATATACTTTTTCTTTGGAAGCAAAGGAGCATGTCTGGGTAGAGGCGGATGTTGATAAGATTACTCAGGTTCTTTGCAATCTTTTAAATAATGCCATCAATTATGCGGGAGATAAGAAGACTATAATGATTCGTCAGAAATTGGTTGGACAGACGGTCCGTATTGATGTCATTGACAGTGGCTTGGGAATTGCGCCTGAGGAGATTCCATATGTTTGGAATCGTTATTACAAGGGAGATAAGGCGAGAAAAAGTCTGGTGGTTGGAACGGGCCTTGGACTTTCGATTGTTCAAAAGATTCTAGAGTTGCATGGAGCAAGCTATGGGGTGGAGTCTTCTCCTGGAATGGGAGCCGATTTTTGGTTCTGCTTTAAAAAAGTCTGATGTCAAAAAGGATAGAAAAATCCTGGAATTGAAAAAAAATAGATATAAAAAAAGGAATGTCTAAGTGGACATTCCTTTTTTGAATTATAGTCTTTGGTCTAGTGGAACCACATCTCTGTGTGGAGTAACTGTCATA
>CAVIOJ010000086.1:9351-10737 GCA_963644225.1 Lachnospiraceae bacterium
ATATTTCTTCCATGCGGTCAGCACTCCATCCGGAAATTCTGGCTATGGCAAAAATCGGAGTATAGAGTTCTATCGGAAGGTCTAACATCTGATATACGAATCCGCTGTAGAAATCCACGTTTGGACTAACACCCTTGTAGATTTTTCTCTTTTCGGCAATAAGCTCTGGAGCAAGTCTTTCTACGAGAGAGTAGAGGGCAAATTCTTTTTCATATCCTTTTTCTACAGAAAGGCGTTCTACGAAGGAGCGGAAGGAAACTGCACGAGGATCTGAAAGTGAATAAACAGCATGACCCATACCGTAAATCAGACCAGCCTTATCAAAGGCTTTTTTATCTAATAAGTCGCTTAAGTACTGGCGAACTTCCGCCTCATCATCCCAATTTTTAACATGCTCTTTCATGTCGGCAAACATCTTGACTACCTTGATGTTGGCACCACCGTGCTTTGGACCTTTGAGGGAACCGATGGCAGCAGCAATAGCTGAGTAGGTATCAGTTCCGGAAGAAGATACCAGATGAGTGGTAAATGTAGAGTTGTTACCACCGCCGTGTTCCATGTGAAGAATCAAGGCTACATCGAGAAGCTTGGCTTCGAGTGGAGTAAAAGTACTGTCATCTCGCAGACAATGTAAGATATTTTCTGCGGTAGAGTATTCCTTCTTTGGTGGATGTATGATCAGACTCTCCATATTGTAGTAGTGACGATAGGTCTGGTAACTATATACAGAAAGCAGTGGAAACATACTAATCAACTGCAGACACTGACGAAGGACATTGGCCTCAGAGGTGTCATCTGGATTGTCATCATAGGAATAGAGGGTTAAAACTCCACGAGCCAAGGCGTTCATCATATCCTTGCTAGGTTTTTTCATGATAACATCACGCACAAAATTCTGTGGGAGAGAACGATAGTTCCCGAGTAATTCGGTAAAGTCTGCCAATTCTTTTTTGTTTGGCAATTCACCGAAAAGCAAGAGGTAAGTGGCTTCCTCGAAACCATAATGGAAATCGTCTGGAAGGTTTTTGATGAAGTCCTGGACATTGTAACCGCGGTAGAAGAGTTCACCATCGCAAGGGACGGATTTGCCACCAATATTTTTATAGGAGTTGACCTCGGAGATATCTGTGATACCTACAAGTACACCCTTACCATTTAAATCACGAAGTCCTCTTTTGACGTCATATTGCGTGTAGAGCTCAGGGTCGATGTATGAAGATTTTTTGGATAACTTCGCTAATTCAACAATCTGAGGAGTTATTTCGCTAAAAGAATTTTCTGTCATTTGTTGTCCTCCTTATATCTTTTTTATACTTTTTCTATCAAAAATCACCCAAAATTAAATACCGTGGGTTTTCGATAAGACGTACAATTTGGTCAATATTT
>CAVIOJ010000087.1:0-2515 GCA_963644225.1 Lachnospiraceae bacterium
CTTTCCTCGACGAGATCCTGGCCGATGACAATCACCACATCCTCCCCCTGGCCGATAGGAGCAAAGCGAATCCCTTCTTTTGTAGCATTCACTTCGACCCAGTTTTTATCCTGGTCCATAAAGAAGCCCTTGATACGAAAGACATTGCCACAGGTTTCATCTGAAAAAATCTGCTTTATCACGACATCTAGATGGTCTTCGTCAAAAGTCTTGTTCATGTAATACAAAGAGCGAAACTCTCCACTGTCATCGACAAAACGTTTCTGGTAACTTTCCATGTGATATCCACAGTTTGCAATCTGCTCAAAGTCATTATCCACAAATTGCAAAACACTTTTTCGTATCACTTCATCTGAAAATCTGCGCTTGCACTGTATGCCTTCCATGGCCATATTCAAATGGGCAATGGTCTCATCCATCTGCGACGAATCCACCTCGTCGGCATGGGATAGCAAGATACAACCCGCATTTGCCGCTTCACTCGCCAAGAGATAATCGGCCGACTCCGAAAGATTTTTTTCCAAATTTGCATCCACGACGGCTATCACGTTGCCTATCTCATACCACTTGTCTAAGGGCTCTTCCCGAAGAGCGTCAAAGAACTCATCCACATCATAGATACCGGAAGGCTCTACAATCACCCGGTCATAGCCACACATACCCATGGCAATCAATTTGGTTCGAAAACGTCTGCGGTGGCAATCCGCATCACATCCACCTGCAACCATTTCAAGTTCACACTGATTCCCCTCTAACTCCTGCAGAAGCATCATGTCCACATTGATAGCACCGTAGTCATTTTCCAATATGCCGATATTTTGCCCCTGAGCCATGAGAAATCTGGCGTATTCCTTGATAAAAGTGGTCTTCCCGGATCCTAAAAATCCTGTAATCAGGTCGATTTTTACCATAATTCTCCTTCATACACTTTGAAAAAATACTACTCCAAGTCCGTATAATCCAGACCAATCTGTCTGCGAACTTCGTCTAAAATATGCATCACATCGGATGTAGCCTGTAGTGGAACCATCTCGCTTTCCAATTTGCCTGCGCGAATATCCGAAGCTACCGCATCAAACTCATCTAAGTAAGAATTGACACGCGGGCCCGGGCCCTTGAATACCTCTTTGTTAAAGAAGCTCTTTTTATAGGTAACCTGATTGGTAGCATGGTAAAAAGGCGCTTCAATCTTTCCTTTTTCTCCACTGATGGTCATTTTTTCCAAGCCCTTCATATCCACGATGGAAGCAGAAATCTTGGCTGTCAGGCCATTTTCAAAAGTAAGCAAAACATCTTCCCCATAATCGATGCCGTTTTGAATGCTACCGGTACTTTCGATTTTTACAGGATAGCCCCAGAGACGATAGGCATATGTAATAGGATAAATCGTGACATCCAAAAGAGCTCCACCGGCTCTCTTTGGATCAGCCACACGAGGTGCATAATTGATAGACTTCATATGATAAGTGAAATTGGCATCTGTCACCTTGCCCAGCTTGTCCTCTGCCAACCAAGTCTTGACCTGATTAGCTGCCGGAGAAAACCAGGTCCACATAGCCTCAGCTAAATAGACATTTTTTTCTCTTGCCAAAGCAATCAGCTCATCTGTCTCCTCTGCTGTGACGGTAAATGCCTTTTCACACAGTACCGGCTTGCCAAGTTCCAACGTCTGCTTAACATAACGAAAATGTGCATTGTGAGGTGTCACGACATAGACTCCCTCCACTCCATCTGCTAAGAGGGCTTCCTCTACGCTCTCATAAGCCTTGCAATGGAATTCCTCTGCAAAAGCCTTGGCATTGTCCACATTTCTGGTATAGCACGAGACGATCTCATGTCTGCCACTCTCAAGCAACTGCCCTGCCACCTGATGTCCCAATTTTCCCGTTCCGATAAAACACCATTTAAACTTCTCCACGAAAAACCTCCTATGATATAAAATTCCTTTAGAAAAAATTATAACACTCCAAAAAGGCATAGAAAAGCATAGGATAAAAAGAGAAAGTCCGAAGACTTTCTCTTAATATGAAAAATCTAGCGCAAAGGACTATTTCTGTCCGTAGTAGGCATTTGCTCCATGTTTGCGGTAGTAGTGCTTATCCTGCAATTCCGTTGGAGCCGGAGCAACCTTTGGATTGATCATCTCACAGTTTGCCGCCATCTTGGCAACTTCCTCCAAAACGACTGCATTATGTACTGCCTCGTGCGCATCCTTGCCCCAGGTAAATGGTCCATGATTTTTACAAAGGACTGCAGGCGTTGCGATATAGTCGATGCCCTGTCTCTCGAACTCGTCAGCAATCAAAATACCGGTGTTAAGCTCATAAGCCTCGTCGATTTCCTCCTTGGTCAGATTGCGGACACACGGAACATCTTTGTAAATGTAGTCCGCGTGAGTTGTTCCATAGCAAGGGATATTTCTTCCTGCCTGGGCCCATGAAGTAGCCCAAGTAGAATGTGTATGCACGATTCCTCCCACTTCAGGGAAACGGTTATAAAGCACCATGTGTGTAGC
>CAVIOJ010000088.1:0-15665 GCA_963644225.1 Lachnospiraceae bacterium
GAAAACTATTGCCGATATGGAAGCAAATTTGAAAAAGGTAACTTTTAATGTTTTTAAAGATGAGGATTAAAAATATATAAAGGACTTTATGATGACACTTGTGGTATAATTGAGACTATCTAATAAACGAATTATGAGAGGAGAATCAGACCATGATTGATCAAAATTGTGCTTATTGCGTAGAGGGAGAATTGGTGGATGCTTTTGGCATCAAAATCTGTGAACTTCCTACTTCAAAAGTCTATTTATTCAAGGAGCAGAGCCATCCGGGTCGTGTGATTGTGGCTCACAAAAAGCATGTTAGTGAATTGATCGAACTTACCGCAGAAGAGAGAGCGGCATACATGGAAGATATTGCAAAAGTGGCAAATGCCATGCATGAGATTTTTCATCCAAACAAGGTCAACTACGGTGCTTATGGCGATACGGGGCATCACTTGCATTTTCATCTTGTTCCAAAGTATGAAAATGAGTATGAGTGGGGTGGCGTTTTTGCCATGAATCCACAGGTCAAGACTCTAAGCGATGCAGAGTATGACGAGATGGTAGAAAAATATCGCAAAATTTTAGGCTAATAGATTAGCATTAGGGGAATTAATATGGGGATTTTACAAATTGTTCTTTACATTTTGCTGGGGATTGTAGTGCTATTTTGCCTGCTATCCATAGGGCTTTGTACTTATGCGGTCTTTCCGAAACGATTCAATTTGGAGCAGACCAAAGAATTTGAGTTAAAAAAGCCATATTTGCAGGGAGTAGCATTCCCAGCAAAAGATATCTATTCAATCTTTTCATATGATGGCTATGAGTTGCATGCTGAATACATAGAGACGGATGCTTCTTCCAAAAAGTTTGTCATCATCAGTCATGGCTATACTTATACCAGGTATGGCTCTTACAAGTATGTCTATCTTTTCCAAAAATTGGGCTTCAATTGTATTATCTATGACGACAGGGGACATGGGGAAAATAAAAAAACTCGCTGTATGTTTGGAATCAGAGAGTCCAAGGATTTACTTGCTGTAATTGAGGATACCTACCAGCGTTTCGGCCAGGATATTATCCTGGGGCTTCACGGGGAGTCCATGGGTTCGGGGCTTAGCCTTATGGCACTTCACTACAAGCCAAATGTACGCTTTTTAGTGGCTGACTGTGGCTATGGAAGACTTTTAGAAGTCTTATGCGGCAAGGTAAAAGAGATTTTTCATCTGCCGGGATTTTTTGCCTATCCGGCATCTTTCTTTTGCCGTATTCTATACGGATTTTCTCTTGCAAAAGTCAGTCCGGAAGAAGCCCTATATGACAACGAAATTCCAGTTTGTTTCATCCATGGAGAGGCGGATGGTTTTATTCCATGCAGTCAAAGCGTCAGGATGCATGAGATCAACAAGGGCTACAGTGAACTTCATACCTTCCCGGGCGCGGATCACGCCCAGTCTTTGGATACGGACATCAAAAGGTATGAGTCTGTGCTAAAAGAATTTGTGGAGAAGGTTTTGGCGTAAAGTCTTGAGAAAAGATTTTTGAGAAAAGATTTTGACAGGGGTTTTTGAAAATCGGTTCTTAGGAGAAAAAGTATAAAAATTTGGGGGTTAAAAAATGAAAGAAGAAAAAGTAAGCGTAACAAGTAAATTTTGGCTGTGTAGTGCAGATTGTCTCTGCGGTACTTTATCGGGGTTGATTACCGGTGGCGGTATGACCTATTTTTACACCAAGTATATGGGACTTGATGAAGGACTGGCCAGTTTAGTATGGCTGATTTTTGCGGTATGGAATGCCTTAAATGATCCGCTTTTTGGTTATATATCTGACCGCACCAAGTCAAAACTTGGACGTCGTATTCCTTATATCCGCTATGGAGCATTGCTCTATGGGATTATCTTTATTTTAAGTTGGTTTTTGTGGCCTATGGGAGGCTCTCAGGGAGCACTCTTTGCCCAGATGCTTATTTCCTTGTTTTTCTTTGATACTTTTTATACTGCCATCGCTACATCTCTTTATGTGCTTCCTTTTACCATGGCAAAAAGTAACGAAGCCAGAAGCGGTATTTTTGTATGGAAGATATTTTTCTCTTTGATTTCCATGGCTGCACCCCTTGTGCTTTTTCCTTTGGTGCGCCCTGATGTGGGAGAGAGTGCCAAGACTTTTCATATGATCATGATAGCTTTAGGTCTTGGAACCAGCCTGGTGATTTTTTTGTCTACTTTCTTTTATCAGGAAAAATATACTTCAGATCCCGAGGATGCGCCAGGACTTTGGTCATCCATCTGCCAATGCTTTAAAAACAGAGCATTTTTAGTATATGAAGTTATTAGTTTTACGGTTATTTTTGTGCAGACGATTTTGATGCAGGGAGTTATCTATTACTTTGATGAATTTGATGTTCCTATGGTATTGGCTTATGGAAGTCTGGGACTTGGAGCTATTTGCGGCATTTTGATCTGGGTGAAAAATATCAATAAAATTGGAGTGGCAAAATGTATAAGTGCCATGAGTATTGCTTTTGCATTTGGTTCACTTTTAGTAATTGCTGCAGGACAGTATACCGTTTTTGCCATGATTGCCTTCTTTATTATAGGCGTTGGATTTGCGGGAGGCATGTATTTGGTTCCTCTGATGAATGGAGAAGTAATCGATTATGATGAATCAAAAACAGGTTTTCGTAGAGAAGGCATGTATGCTGGGGTAAACAGTTTGATTACCAAGCCGGCTATCAGTTTTGCAAATGCGGCATTTGTTCTTATCATCGGATGGTTTGGCTACGACAATTCCATCAAGGCTGGAGCTCAGGATGCCATGGCCAAATTTGGTGTGAAAGTTGCCTGGATGGCCTTGCCAGCAATTCTCTTTTTGTTATCTGCATTAGCCATGAAAGCATATCCGTTAAAAGGTGAAAAGAAGGAGTAATCCACAGATATATTGCACAAAAAAACTTGATTATAATTGTGCAAAATCCCATTTTTCCACAGATGTGTATTTGTGAGTCGTAAATATGACACACTTGTGTTAAAATTTAAACAAGTCATTGTGGATTGGTGTGTTTTATCGAATTTATCGAGCCAATCTGACTATACACATAAGGAATATTAAGGGAGAATTCAAATGAATACTGACAAAATTGATGCCAAGATTCTTGCCGTAGCTGGCAAGGGCGGCGTGGGTAAGACCTCGCTTGCAGCAGTCATGGTAAAGCTTTTGGTATCCGAATTTCCGGACAAGCGCATTTTAGCAATCGATGCGGATCCGGCAGTCGGACTATCTACTGCACTAGGCGTAGATGTTAGCCTTACTGTAGACGATATTCGCAAGGAAGTCGTTGCCAATGCCGAGGATGGCAATGCGAAAGCAGCAATTGAATTATTAGGAGAAGCCAGATCCCGTATCTTCGATGCCCTCGTTGAGATGGATGGCTTTTCTTTTATTGCAATCGGACGTCCGGAAGCAGCCGGTTGCTATTGCAAGATCAACAGCTACCTCAAGGAAGTTATTGCTCTATTAGCTGAAAATTATGACTATATCGTTATTGACGGGGAGGCAGGAATCGAGCAGATCAACCGCCGCGTCATGGAAAAGGTTACCCACCTTTTGCTTATTACAGATTCATCGAAAAAAGGAACCCAGGTAGTACAGACCATTAAAAAAGTTGCAGATGATTTGGTGATGTATGACAAGATCGGAGTTATTGCCAATCGCCTGCCTAGCCTGGATGTCAAGGAATATATGGACCTTGGAGATCTTCCGGTTTTATCTTATATTTTATCGGATGCCTCCTTGGCAGAATTCGATCTCAAGGGAGAAAGCGTTTTTTACCTTGATGAAGACACAGCGATTGTTCAGGGCGCAAAAGAAGCCCTTAGAAACATAGGTATGATAGAGTAAAAAGGAGGGGGATTTGTGAAAGATCTAAAGCATCTATACTATTTTGAAAAGTTGTTAGAAGATGCCAACAACGAACTCGTAAGACAAGGACAGCAGGAAGGACTCAAATGCATCGCAACCACATGTGAGAATGTACCAGAGCCACTTTTAAACTTGCCTGGAGTATTTTCTGTCCGCTTGCGAGCACCAAAGACTGGATCACTGGAGATGGCCACCTATTATATGACCAGTTTCCTGTGTGAATACAGTCGAGCACTTTTGGAAAGAGCCATCGAGGGCGGATTCAATTTCGTTGATGGTCTCATCACACCAGATGGTTGTACCATGATCAACCGTTGTGTGGAAAACATGGAGCTGTTGCAGACCATGGGCAAAGACAAGGAAGGATTTTTCTGGGAGTACATGGAGATTCCTCAAAAGGACGATGCCAATGCCATGGAGATGTATACCCTGCAGTGTCGCAATCATATTTTAAAACCATTATCTGAAAAATATGGTATCGATACTTCTGATGCAGCTATTCGCAAGGCGGTAGAGGAGCACAATGAAGTCTGCAGACTGATTCGCCAGATTGGAGATTTCCGTAAAGAGAAAAATCCTCGCATCACAGGATATGAGTTCCATATTATTACGCTGGCAACTTATGTTGCACCAAAGCATCTTTTGCTTGACAAGTTGCGTGAGACTCTAGAGGAATTACAGACCAGAGAGCCAGATCCTGCTGACAAGTATCGCGCAAGAGTGGTATTTGTAGGATCGGAAGTGGATGATGTGGACGTCATCAAGTTGGTTGAGGAGTCAGGAGCTTATGTTTGTGCGGACCGCTTCTGCTATGGATCACTCCCAGGTAGAGATGAGTTTGTTCTCAATGATGAGGAGGATGTAGTTTTACAGATTTGTCGTCAGATGCAGCATAGAGCTCAGTGCCCACGTTATTGGGATATGGCCAAGATGGTAGGACGCCGTGATTATGTAGCTGATTTGGCAAAGGAGTACGGCGCTGACGGTATCATCTATGAACAGATGAAATTCTGTGATCCTTGGGCTTACGAGCGTATGATCGGTACAGTAGTTCTTCGTGATGAACATGGCTATCCTGTACTTGCAGTAGACAGACCTTACGCCATTGGTTCTTCCGGACAGATGCGTACACGTGTACAGGCCTTCGTAGAAAGTATCGAAATCAAAAAGATACAAGGAGGTAAAAAATAATGGCAAAAGAAATTGGAGCAGAAGCTCTTGGAAGATTTTTTACCGACGGAAAGGTTAGAAGCCGACGCGAGTGGAGAGGCCTCAAGGATACCTTGTATGATTACAGTCGTTGGCTTTATATTATGAAGCAACTTGCTGGATTCGTTATCAAGCCCCGCAATGTAAAAGCTATGTTTCGCTATCGCTGGATGGCCAACTATTTGGCTGTTCCTATGATGGTAGACAAGCATACCCAGGGACTTCGTGGACCTTATCTTCGCATGTGCCACTTAGAGCAGGATTTGGTTGTTTATGATGTGGCAAAACTTTTGGACAATCTCTTCCGTGGTGACAGACGAATTGGAAACGACGAGGAGTTTTCGAAAAAAGTCGTATTAGTAGATGAGAATGAAATGACAGCTGTCATGATGGGATTCCCTACTCTAAAGGGATTATCCAGAGAGACACCTTCGACATATGTCTCTGTTCTTTTGAACCAGACAGCAGCTCTTCATTATATCGATGTGGCTCAGGAGTTTGGTCTGGCTGGAGATGTTTGTCCTATGCCAGAAGCAGAGCTTGGAGTTTCCATTGATGATGACGCACCAATCCTTGGTGCCTGTGCCGTACAGTGCAATACCACCTGTGATGGTTCTCTTATGAGTAACGGCGGTATCGCTAAGCGTATGGAATTAGAAGACGGTATTCCAATCTTCCAGTTGGCAGCACCAATGCGTCACAAGGAAGATGATGTACAGGATTACGCAGCAGGCGAGATCAAAAACTGTATCAAGTTCATCGAGGAAAAAACCGGAGAAAAATGGGATTGGTCATATTATTTTGAGTGCGCTAAGCGTGTAAATGAGTCAACCAGACATCGTATGGAGTGGTTGGACATGAACAAAACCGATTACCCTCAGGTATTTGGTTCCAACCTGGCTTTATATACCGAGACCAACTACATGGCTATCTGTGGTAAGGTTCCAGAATTTGTCAATGTAGACCGCAAGCTTACTGCACTTGCCAACGATGCTTACAAAAAGAAGATGAAGATGGCAAGAGAATATCGTCATCGTGCTATCGTTTGGGGTGTGCAGTCACACTTCTATATGGACTTTTTACTTTGGTTATTAAACTGCTGGGGTATCGTTCCTCTTACCGATATGCTTTCAATGGTCAATACCGATATGATTGCAGAGGAAGACACACCGGAGAACCGCGAAAAGGCCTACTATGATATGGCTTGGCTTACAGAGAATATGATCATGCGTAACCGTACCCACGGTGGTTACAAGGTTCTTTTAGACGAACTTTGGGAGTACTGTGAAGAGTTCAACGCAGATATGGTTATACTTTGGGAGCATATGTCATGCAAGGCTTTGGATGGTATGCATGGACAGTTTGAGCAGAAGGCCAAGGAAAAAGGCATTCATCTTGTTTGGGTTACCCATGATTTATTTGATCCGAGAATCGTTTCAAGACAGGGAGTTCGTGATCAGGTAAACCGATATATGCGTACAGTGTTTAATGAAGAGCCATTGGATCCATCTCTTGAGGTGCTTCCAGATGAGCATTCATGGTAAGGAGGAGTTTAAATGAAATATTATGGCGGATGTGATTCCGGATCAACTTATACAAAATGTGTCATTATCGACGAGACAGGCAAGATGGTTGCTGATGTGACTTTGCGCAGCCGCATCAATGCCGTTTTATCATGTGAAGAGTCTATTGAGCAGGCAATTGCCCAGGTTCCAGAATTAAACTCAGCAAAAGATTTGGCTTACCTTGTAGGTACTGGATATGGTCGTAACAAGGTGCCTTCAGCAGATGAAAACATCTCAGAGATCAGCTGTCATGCCATGGGAGTTCACGTGGCAGATCCTAGTGTCAAGGCTATCATCGATATTGGTGGACAGGACGTAAAGGGTATTGCAGTAGATGGAGATGGAACTGTTCTAAATTTTGCTATGAATGACAAGTGTGCCGCTGGTACAGGCCGTTTCTTCGAGGCTATGGCCAGAGCATTTGAGATGGATTTGTCAGATTTTTCAAAATTATCATTAAAGGCAAAAAATGTCATTCCTATCACCGCACAGTGTACTGTATTTGCGGAGTCTGAGGTTATCTCTTTGGTAGGAGAAGGCAAGCCTATGGATGAGATCGCAGCTGGTATCGAGTTATCTGTAGCTAAGAGATGCTTTGTTATGTCAAAGAAGGCAGGAGCTGTAGATTCTGTTACTTTAACAGGTGGATGTGCTAAAAATGATGGCCTAAAGGCAGCTATTGAGCATGTATTAAACCTCAAGGTAATTGATTTGCCTATCGACCCACAGTTGATGGGAGCCTTGGGTGCAGCTGAATTTGCTCGTCAAAAAGGTATGGCAAAGGAAGGAGCGAGATAATATGGCAACTTTTTTACATGTACTTCTTATCATCGCAATCGTTTTGGTTTGCCTCTTTGTCCTTAGCTTTATTGTTTACTTTTTCAATTTGGACATGAAGCTTTGTGCAGCTATCGAACCTTGGCTTTTAAAGCACTATGACAAGATAGAAAGAGACACTCATCTATGATGCTTTATGACGATCTGATTGCAGATACTTTGGGACAATTGGATCAAAAAGCTGTTAAAAATTTACCGCTAAAAGATGCTGCGGGCCCTAAAGCCAACTGGCCGGATTCAGGTAAAGCCATGATGATCTTGCGGTCAGACATGGCCTATGAATTGGGCGGCAGTAATCTTGCTGCGGTAGGAAATACACTTATCACCACGGATGATTCCCTTGTGGCTCAAGATGAGATTTTACTTTTGGGCCCGGATTTGCCGGAGATAAAAAAAGACAGCTCATATGCCAGAATCGCTTTGGTTCGGGTAGATGAGAATGCTATAGGCAGTGGCGATAAGCTTTACAATGCCATACAAAATATTGGCTATTTTCGTTACCATATTTATCCGGAGGGATTTATGCTCCGTGTCTCTTCTGCCAACGACAGAGAGGGCGTGCGTATTTCTAGTGATGCCTTGGAAAAAGGCTTGGATTTTACCGCGATAGGTAACAGCATGATTTCTGCCATCAAGCTTCACAAGGAAGTTTTGGCTGTCAAAATTATTTTTATTACAGATCCTGATTTTGACTATGCAAAATTGGCGGCAAATCAAAAAAAGACCAAGCAGATTACTACTACCATCGATCATATGTTAAAGGATGTAAATATGGACTGTGGTTCCTGTGGACTACAGGAGATCTGCGATGAGGTGGAAGAACTCAGGGAGATGCATTTTGGTATTTCCAAAGAGAATTAACACATAAGAATATTTTAGATGATGGCGTGACTTCATCTACAAATAGAGAAAAGAAAATAAGAAATGAGAAAAGGAGAGTTATTAGCATGGACATGAACAAGTACAATGAATGGCCAGCGAACCACAAGGGTGATAAAAACCCTAGCCCAAAAATCATTGCTCTTGGCAAGCGTATCACAGACGTTGCAGGACACATGATTGGTGGTGTTACAGTAGAGGATCCAGAATATTGGGGCCTTGCAGAGATTATCACAGAGGAGATGGCAGAGGTAGGACTTACCATGAAACGCCGTGCTCATTACACATTTGATCAACTCTGTGAGATGAACAAGGAAAAAGTAGCAGAACTTGGAACCGAAGGCTTCCAGAAGTTACTTGATGAGATGAGTTATATCGGTTTATTGGAGTATGATTACGGATATCATTATGATCATAACGGAAGAACAGCTCCACAGTCAGAAAGACGTTACACACTTCCTATGTTCGTTCCTGGTTCAGCAGAACTTTTCAACATGGAAGAGCTTCCTGGAGACTGCAAGTCTAACCCTAGATTAAAGGATCACCCAGACGTTGCCTCTTTCTTCGAGAGAATGACATATATTCCGCTTGAGGGAATCACTCAGATGGTACCTCCAGGAGGTGCAGGTGTTGGTATGCACGTTATCCCTGTAGAGAAGGCCATTTCTATGGAAAATGAAGCCATGGATATTGAAAAATTATCTTACTGGCTTTCAAAATACGAAGGAAAAATCGGTGTAGGACGTTGTTCTTGCCGTGCTTCAAGAAAAGCCATCGGTGAAGGTGTGGCAGATGATGATTATGGCTGGTGTATCGGTGTCGGCGATTTCGCAGACTACTGCCGTGAGACTGGTAAGGGTCATGACATCACAAAAGAAGAAGCACTTGCTATTTTACAGCGTGCTGAGGACAATGGTTTTGTTCACCAGATTACCAATATCGATGGAGAAAACAAGATTTTTGGTATCTGTAACTGTAATGTCAATATCTGTAACGCCCTTCGTACATCACAGCTTTTCAACACACCAAATATGTCACGTTCCGCTTATGTGGCTCATGTTGACAAGGACAAATGTGTTGCCTGTGGACGCTGCGTAGAGTACTGCCCAGCTGGTGCAACCCGACTTGGCCAGAAGCTTTGCAAGGCAGACGGAACAGAAGTAACATATCCAAAACAGTTGCTTCCAGACAAGGTAAAATGGGGCAAGGAATATTACGATCCTGATTATAGAGACAATAACCGTATCAACTCTCATAAGACTGGTACAGCACCATGTAAGACAGCTTGTCCTGCTCATATCGCAGTTCAGGGATATCTTAAAAAAGCTGCTCAGGGCCAGTATACTGAGGCGCTTGCTCTTATCAAAAAGCAAAATCCTTTCCCAGCAGTTTGCGGTCGTATCTGTAACAGACGTTGTGAGGATGCTTGTACAAGAGGAACCATCGATGAGCCAATTGCTATCGATGCAGTAAAACGTTTCATCGCAGAGAGAGATCTCCATGCAGAGACCAGATACGTTCCTCCAATCGTTGTTCCAGCCAGCATCCACATGGATGGATTTGATGAGAAGATTGCCATTATCGGTGGTGGTCCTGCTGGTTTGTCTTGTGCTTTCTACTTGGCAGAAAGAGGCTACAAGCCAACCGTATTTGAGAAAAATGAAAATGCCGGCGGTATGCTTCGTTATGGTATTCCTTCATACAAGTTGGAAAAAGATGTTATCGAGGCTGAGATTGATGTTATGCGCGAGATGGGCGTTGAAATCAAGACCGGCGTAGAGGTAGGAAAAGATATTAGCCTTGATGAACTTCGTGCGCAGGGATACAAGGCATTCTATATTGCAATTGGATGTTCTGCAGGACGTCGCCCTGGAGTTTCTGGTGATGATGCAGAAGGTACATTCACGGCAATCGAGTATCTTGCTGATGCTAACTGTGGCGGCGTAGAGTATGGCGGACGTGTAGTTGTAGTCGGTGGTGGTAATGTTGCTATCGATGCATCTCGTGTTAGTGCCAGAAATGGTGCCGCAGAGGTAACACAGCTTTGCTTGGAGTCTGAAAGTGAGATGCCTGCATCAGATGAAGAAGTCAGAGAAGCTGGCGAAGACGGCGTAACCATCAAGTGTGGTTGGGGACCAAAAGAAGTTCTTACAAACGATGGCAAGGTTACTGGCATTGTATTTAAGAAGTGTACTTCTGTATTCGAAGAAGTAGATGGTCGCAAGAAATTTGCTCCAAAATATGATGAGAATGACACCATTACCATCGAGTGTGATCGTGTAATCTTCGCAGTAGGACAGCAGTCTGTATGGGGTGATTTACTTGCAGGAGAAAATGTAGAATTTAGAGGACCAGCTTTGGTAGCAGATGGTCTTACTTACCAGGTACAGGGCGCACCTGATTTGTTTATCGGTGGCGATGTTATGACTGGACCTAAATTTGCAATCGACGCTATTGCTGCTGGACACTGGGCTTCTGAGTCTCTCCACAGATATGTACAGAATGGTCATATGACAATTGGACGTAATAAGTGGGAATTCATCGAACTCAACAAGGATGATATCTTGGTAGAGAGCTACGATAACTCAAGCCGTCAGGTAGAGGGTATGGATACCTCTCTTGGCAACAAGACATTCAAGGATGCACATCTGGCATTGACTGAGGAGCAGGTCAAGATTGAAACTTCTCGTTGCTTGGGATGTGGTGCTACTATCATCGATGAGAATAAGTGTATCGGTTGTGGTGTTTGTACAACCAAGTGTGCATTTGATGCCATTACTCTTCGCAGAGACCATCCAGAATGTTCTACCATGGTTACAGCAGAAGACAAGTTCAAAGCAATCATTCCTTACGAGTTGAAGCGTGCAGTCAAGATTGTATTCGCGCCAAAGACAGCTGAGGAAAAGGCTGCCATCAAGGCACACAAGGAAGCCATGCAAAATAAATAATTTTTACCAGAAATAAAAATATGGTGATAATCAGCCGCCTGCTTGCATAATCCTATGCACTAGGGCGGCTGATATGTTATACTGATACGGCGTCTGCAGGATGCGGATGTCTCACGAGCTATGCGTGGATGTAAAAATACGTATGCCCGGGGAATATAGAGATAAAAGAGGAAAAGAACATGCATGAATTAGGTATTGTATTTCATATTGCAAAAAAAGTAGAGGCACTGGCTGTAGAAAATCATGTGAATCATGTTGCCAAGGTAGTTCTTGAGATAGGTGAGGTTTCTACCGTGATCCCTTCTTATTTGGAGGATTGCTGGAAGTGGAAATGTACCAAGAGTGATATTTTAAACAACTGTCAGTTAGAGATTGAGATGATACCTGCAGTTACTTTTTGTGAGGACTGCAAGCAGACTTATGCAACTGTGGAATATGGAAAGATTTGTCCGCATTGTCAGAGTGAGAATACTTATCTGGTACAGGGCAATGAGCATGCAATCAAAGAAATCGTAGTATATGATGAGGATGATGCATCAGATGAGACAATGGATGCATCTGATAAGACAGGTGATTTGGAAAAGGCAGAAGAAGACCAAATCAAGGAAAGTATCGCTTCGATAGAAAATGAGGACAATGGCGCAATGCCGATTGGCTAGACTAATTGACAAAATAGGCAAAGTACAAAGTAAAACCCTCGCGGCAAATGCTGCGAGGGTTTTGTTTTTAAGAATTGGCCTTGTCCTGGATAAGTTTTTTGACTGCCTGAAAACTCTCTTTGCTGATGACATGCTCGATACGGCAGGCATCTTCGAGGGCAATCTCTTCTGGAACACCGAGATACATAAGTCCCTGAGAGATGACTTCGTGGCGTTCGTATATCATCTCGGCTATCTCGCGGCCTGCGTCGGTCAGGTAGATATAACCAGCATCTGTTACGGTGATATGTCCTTTTTCACGCAGGTTTTTCATGGCAATGCTGACACTGGATTTTTTGAAATCCAACTCGTTGGCAATGTCAACAGCACGAACAACGGGAAGCTTTTGACTCAATACAAGTATGGTTTCAAGATAGTTTTCTGAGGATTCGTTGATAAAGGTACGCATATGGGTGACCCTCCTAATACATTTATGTAATCTTTAGATTCTGAATTTAATTATTAGTATCATATCATATTATGTGAGGGTGGGCAAAGAAAAGAGAAAAAACTTTTCACAAAAATAAAAGCTGATATTGACAAAAGAGAGGTAATGAATTACACTACGAAACATAGAAAACCTACTATTTAACTAGGAATATAGGAAATGCGAAAAATTAAAAGACAAGAAGGCAAAAGCAAGCTTTCTTAAAGAACAGAATTTTACCAAGGAGGACATGGCAATGGGAGATATTAAAAATAGCGCAGTGGAGTTGATCGGAAACACACCACTTTTAAAATTAAATCGTTACAGCGAGGCGGTAGGAGCTACAGGGGCTACCATTTTAGCAAAGCTTGAATATTTAAATCCTGCAGGATCTGTAAAAGACCGTATTGCTTACGCGATGATTGTAGATGCAGAGGAAAAAGGACTTTTAAAGAAGGGAGCCACCATCATCGAGCCGACATCTGGAAATACAGGAATCGGTTTGGCGGCTGTTGCTACTGCAAGAGGCTATCGCACCATCATTACTTTGCCGGATACCATGAGCGTTGAGCGTAGAAATCTTCTCAAGGCATACGGAGCGGAACTCGTCTTGACAGAGGGCGCAAAGGGTATGAAGGGAGCTATTGCAAAAGCAGAGGAGCTCAATAAGGAAATCGAGGGTTCAATCGTCTTGGGACAGTTCGTAAATCCAGCAAACCCAGCTGCTCACAAGGCAACCACAGGACCAGAAATCTGGGAGCAGACCGATGGCAATGTAGATGTCTTTATCGCAGGAGTTGGAACAGGCGGAACTATCTCCGGCGTTGGTGCTTATTTGAAAGAAAAAAATCCTGATGTCAAGATTATCGCTGTTGAGCCAGCCACTTCTGCAGTCCTTTCTACTGGAAAGGCGGGGGCTCATAAAATTCAGGGAATCGGTGCAGGATTTGTGCCAGATACATTGGATACATCTGTGTATGATGAGATTATTCCAATTGATAATGAAGATTCATTCATCGAGGGCAAGCGCTTTGCAGTGACTGAGGGTATCCTGGTCGGTATTTCATCAGGAGCAGCTCTTAAAGCTGCAGCGGAAGTTGCAAAACGTCCTGAATTTGCCGGTAAAAATATTGTTGTATTGTTGCCGGATTCAGGGGATCGTTATTTATCAACACCATTATTTACAGATTAAGAGGTAAGATTTATGAGAGTTTCTACAAAAGGAAGATATGCCATTCGTTTTATGTTGGATTTAGCCTTACATAATACAGGAGAGCCTGTTCGCATCAAGGATGTCGCCGTAAGACAGGGGATTTCAGATAAATACTTAGAGCAGGTGGTTTCTATTTTAAATAAAGGAGGCTGTGTTCGCAGTATTCGTGGCCCGCAGGGTGGCTATGTTTTGACGAAAGATCCAAAGGATTATACCATGGGCCAGATTCTTCGCTTGACTGAAGGAGATATGGTTCCGGTAGCTTGTCTGGCGGATGAAGTGAATTCCTGTGACCGTGCGGACAGCTGCGTGACCCTTCATTTTTGGAAGAAACTTGATGATGCAATCAGCGGTGTTATTGACCATACAACACTTGCTGATCTGGTAGAAGAAGAGCAGGGCATGGCGGCCAATAATTACATTATTTAAGTTTTTTTAAAACATTTCCTAAAAACCTATTGACATACTAGGAAATAAATAGTAGTATACTTTTATCGCAATTCCTAGTAAGTTGGTATGAAAAAGGATGGAGGAAATCGACGTGAATATTTACCTAGAGAAGATTCATTTTCGAATGTGCATAAATCGATGTTGCCGCAAGGCAGGACGATGTTGATTTAAAGAAAAATTATATGGACAGAAACTAATTAATCAAAAGAGCACAAAGGAGAACGAAAATGAGCAATAAAAATTATAAATTCGAGACATTACAATTACACGTAGGACAGGAGAATCCGGATCCAGCCACTGATGCCAGAGCCGTACCGATTTACCAGACAACCTCTTATGTATTTAAAAATTCACAGCATGCGGCTGATCGTTTTGGCTTAGCTGATGCTGGTAACATCTATGGAAGACTTACAAACTCTACTCAGGGCGTATTCGAGGATCGTATCGCTGCATTAGAGGGTGGTGTTGCTGGACTTGCTGTTGCATCTGGAGCAGCTGCTATTACCTATACGATACAAGCACTTGCAAAAGCAGGAGATCACATCGTAGCACAGAAGACTATCTACGGAGGAAGTTACAACCTTTTAGCTCATACATTAAAGCTTTATGGTATTGAGTCGACATTTGTAGATGCTCACAACTTGGCAGAAGTAGAAGGAGCAATACAGGACAACACCACAGCAATCTTTATCGAGACTCTTGGCAATCCAAATTCAGATATTCCTGATATTGATGCTATCGCTGAAATTGCCCACAAGCATGGACTTCCACTTGCCATTGACAATACTTTTGGAACACCTTATTTGATTCGTCCATTGGAGCATGGTGCAGACATCGTTGTACACTCTGCTACAAAGTTTATCGGTGGACACGGAACAAGTCTTGGCGGTGTTATCGTAGATGGTGGTAAGTTTGACTGGAAGGCAAGTGGCAAGTATGCGCCAATCGCTGAGCCAAACCCTAGCTACCATGGTATCTCATTTGTAGATGCTGCAGGCCCAGCTGCTTTTGTTACCTACATCAGAGCAATTCTTCTTCGTGATACAGGAGCTACCATTTCTCCATTCAATGCATTCCTGTTGTTACAGGGAACTGAGACACTTTCTCTTCGTATCGAGCGTCATGTGGAGAATACGAAAAAGGTGGTAGAGTACTTGGCTAATCATCCACAGGTAGAGCACGTCAACCATCCATCATTGCCAGATCATCCACAGCATGATTTGTATGAAAAATATTTCCCAAATGGTGGTGGATCTATCTTTACTTTTGAAATCAAAGGTGGCGTGAAGGAGGCTCACAAGTTTATCGATAGCCTTGAGATCTTCTCACTTCTTGCAAATGTGGCTGATGTAAAGAGCCTGGTTATCCATCCGGCTACTACAACTCATTCACAGTTATCACCGGAAGAACTTGCTGACCAGGGTATCAAGGAAAATACCATTCGTCTTTCTATTGGTACCGAACATATCGATGACATTATTGCCGATTTGGATCAGGCATTTGCACAGGTAAAATAATCTATAACAGGATAAGAGGTGT
>CAVIOJ010000089.1:0-2397 GCA_963644225.1 Lachnospiraceae bacterium
GCCCATACAGGCAGGTCTATAATGATTTATCTGTAAAATAATTTATCCAAATACATCCACATTTGAACCAAGGATATCATACTGCAGTCCATTTCCCTCTGGGTCATAGGCTGTCGTCATTCCCTCATAAGAAGAAGCGATGTCATTAAATGCGCTTTCCATTTTAGAAGACGCAACCATGGCAGAAGATTTCGACTGAGCCGTAGCATTAGGATACTGTACCGGATCAACCGCTCCAATACCTGACGTCTCATTTGCTCTAGAGGCTTCGTATGCGCTAGATACTTCTGAGTTGTTTGACAAAGAATAATTCTGTGGTTTTATCGATGTATAGGATACGGTAGACGCCGCCCCCATACGGCCAATGGATAATGCCATTTTTCTCTCCTTAATGCATTGTGGTAATTCGTTTCAACAACCAACTTTCCCTCTAATTATAACAGATTTCAGACAAGTCGCAACTATTTCTTACTGATTTTTTATCTGTTCTGCCAAATCTTCCAAATAAACAAATCGTTCCATTTTTTCTTCTAATTCTGTTTCCAAAGTCTCCTTCTTTTTTCCGATTTCTGCTAATTTCACAAAATCTGATGCAATCTTTGGATCCAAGAGTTCCTCTTCTAACTTAGAGATCTCACTCTCGAGGTTTTCGATATCATCCTCTATCGTTTCGTATTCCCTCTGTTCATTGTAGGTAAACTTTATTTTTTTGTTTTGTGCCTTCTGTTCCTTATAGGCTTTCGCACCAGCAGAAATCTTTTCTCCACTTTCATCTGCCGACTGATTGCTGCCAGATGAATTTGCATTTTGAATACCACTCTTTCTAAAAGAAGACACATTCGCTCCAGTTCCAAATGTCTGATAATAATCCTGATAGCTTCCATTAAAGAGATGAATTTTGCCCATTTCGTCGAAAACAAGCATGTGATCAACCACTCGATCCATAAAATAACGATCGTGGGATACCGTAATCAAAATTCCCTGAAAAGTATCCAGATAATCTTCTAGTATGCAAAGGGTGGAAATATCCAAATCGTTGGTAGGCTCATCCAAAATCAGGACATTGGGTGCTTCCATGAGAATCTTTGCCAAGTACAATCTTCTCTTTTCACCGCCGGATAATTTCCCAATCAATTGATACTGTAAAGAACCTGTAAACAAAAATTTTTCTAACATCTGGGAGGCGGAGATATAGCCATCCTCTGTTTTGATATACTCCGCTGTATCCTTGATGTAGTCGATAACACGCTCTTTTTCATCCATGCCCTCTGCTTCCTGAGCGTAGTATCCGATTTTGACTGTCTCTCCGATTTCTATTTTTCCAGATAACGGTTCAAGCCTTCCGGTAATCAGTTTTAAAAGACTGGTCTTGCCGCAGCCATTTGGCCCTAAAATACCGATGCGATCTCCTCGCAAAAAATGGTAGGTAAAATCAGAAATAAGGGGTTTGTCCTCGTAAGCATAGGAAATCTCGTCCAACTCGATGGTCTTATTTCCCAGTCTGCTTGATAAGCTTCCAATTTCAGCATTGGAATCAATCTTTACTTTTTCCTCATCACGAAGCATTTCATAGCGCTTGATGTGGGCTTTTTGCTTTGTGGATCTGGCTCTGGCGCCTCGCTGCATCCAGGCAATTTCCTTGCGAAGGATATTTTGGTGCTTGGCCTGGGTTGCAAGTGCCATCTCCTCTCGTCTCGACTTTGCTTCCAAAAAGCCCTCATAGTTGGTCTTGTAAGAATAGAGTTTTCCCTTATCAAGTTCCACGATACGATTGCAGACCAAATCCAAAAAATATCTGTCATGGGTAATCATAACCAAAGTCCCACGATAATTTTTTAACCAGGCCTCTAGCCACTCGATCATGGTATGGTCTAAATGGTTAGTAGGTTCGTCTAAAATCAGAATTTCATTTTTCGAAAGAAGGACAGCCGCCAAGGCAACCTTTTTCTTTTGTCCTCCAGAAAGGGTGTCTACCATTATGGAAAAATCCTCAAAACCCAAATGATTCAATATAGTCTTGGCTTCTCCCTCGATTCCATAAGCATCCATGCCATCAGCATCAAAAGTTTCTGTCATTTGATTTTTTGAAAGGACATATTCTAAAACAGTCTGGCCCGGAGTAAACTCTGGGTTTTGCGGCAGATAATTAATAACCACATTGGAGCCTTTGGTATACTCTCCTGCATCCCCCTCTTCTATACCAGCGATAATGCGAAGCAAGGTGGATTTGCCTGTTCCATTGATGCCAATCAGACCTACTTTTTCTCCCTCTTCCAAAGAAAAGTCCACGCCGTCAAAGAGCACTTTATCCGTATAGGCTTTTGTCAGATTTTTTATGGTAAGTAAATTCATATATCATCCTCGTAGAGACTTATTTTCTAATTCATCCTAAAATTT
>CAVIOJ010000090.1:0-4176 GCA_963644225.1 Lachnospiraceae bacterium
CTTATAAAGTGATGTAATTGTGTCCAAATTGTGATATGTACATTAAAAAAGGACCCGCAGGCCCTTTTTAGTATCTGTAATATGTTCGCAGCAATAACTAGCACAAAATCTTAACGATAAATAATGTCGTCTCTTCCTGGACCATTTGAAACCATGGTGATTGGGAAGCCGATTTCTTTTTCGATAAACTCGATATAATTACGACAATTCTCTGGAAGATCCTCGTATTTTTTAATACCACGAATGTCACATTTCCAGCCAGGTAAAGTCTTAAGAACTGGTTTTGCCTTCTCGAGTAAATGAGTTACAGGGAAATCTGTAGTAACTTCGCCATCAATTTCGTATCCCACACAAACAGGAATCTCGTCAAGATATCCTAAAACATCAAGCACGGTAAAAGCTACATCGGTTGTTCCTTGCATACGGCAACCATATTTGCTGGCAACGCAGTCAAACCAACCCATACGACGTGGGCGACCTGTAGTTGCACCGAACTCACCGCCATCACCACCGCGGCGACGAAGTTCATCTGCTTCATCTCCGAAAATCTCACTGACAAATGCACCAGCGCCTACTGCAGATGAATATGCCTTACATACTGTAACAACCTGCTCGATAGACTGTGCTGGAATACCAGCGCCAATTGCACCATAAGCTGCCAATGTAGAGGAAGAAGTAACCATTGGATAAATTCCATGATCTGGATCTTTTAATGTACCTAACTGTCCTTCTAACAAGACTGTCTTTCCTTCTTTTAAGGCATTCCACAGATAAGTTGATACATCACAAACATAAGGTGCAATCATATCCCTGTAGCTATGTAATGTGGCAAGTAATTCATCTGGATTCAAAAGTGGCTTATGATACAGATGCTCTAAAAGAACATTTTTTTGCTCGCAGGTACGAACAACTTTTTCTTTTAATAAATCGTCATCAAAAAGCTCACTTACCTGATAACCAATTTTTGCATATTTGTCAGAATAAAAAGGAGCAATTCCTGATTTAGTAGAACCGAAAGATGCCTTGCCTAATCGTTCTTCTTCGTATTGATCAAACAAAATATGGTATGGCATAACAATCTGTGCACGATCCGATACCAAGATCTTAGGCATTGGAACATTTTTGTCTGTAATAGACTTGATTTCTTCGAAAAGAATAGGAATGTTAAGTGCTACACCATTACCAATAACTGATGTAGTATGGTCATAAAAAACGCCTGAAGGCAATGTATGAAGAGCAAATTTACCGTAGTTGTTAACGATAGTATGACCAGCGTTTGCTCCTCCCTGAAAGCGGACAATTATGTCAGCATCCTTTGCCAACATATCTGTAATCTTTCCTTTTCCTTCATCACCCCAGTTTGCACCTACAACTGCTTTTACCATGGAATTATCCTCCTAAAATTTTGTGTCTATTATTAGATGTTTTTTAACTTTTTTGTACAAGTGATAGCTATGGCTCCCGGTCCAATGTGTCCAGAAACAACCAAAGAAAGCGGATCAATGAAAATCTCATGACCTGGGAATCGCTCCATCGCCTCATCCCTGAATTTTTCGATTTCTTCTAGATTCTTAGTATGGGCCATGGCTATTATAGTATTTTCACCAGTAGGATCTCCCAAAAGCTCATCCATATCTTTTGCAATGGCATCCAACATAATCTGTTTTGCCTGCTTTACTGTTCTAGCCTTTGCAAAGCTGTCTAATTTCTCACCGCGTATCAAAAGAACCGGCTTGATTTTAAGAACTGAACCAATTGCAGCAGCTGCTGGTGTGATTCTGCCACCTTTTTTCAAATAATCCAAGGTGTCTACCATGATGTAGATGGATGATTCGAATTTGGTTTCTTCTAAGATTTCTTTTATTTGCGCACCTGTCTTACCAGAATCTGCAAGTTTTTTAGCATCATATACAGAAATTTTCATGGTTACAGAAATACGCTGATTGTTTACCACAAATACCTTGCCTTCGTAATCATCTTCCGCAAGCATCTGGGCAGTCGCGCAAGAAGAACTAAGACCACTAGATAAAGGAATATATACAACTTCATCATATTCTTCTAAAAGGGAATCCCATTTGTCAATCACATCTCCAACAACTGGCATAGATGTTTTGATGTCAGCGCCAGCCTCTTGTTTTGCAAAGAATTCATCTTCTGTCAAATCAACGCCTTCATAGAATACTTCATCGTTGATATAAACTGGAGTAGGGAAAACATAAATCCCATTTGCTTTTGCTTCTTCCTGGGTGATTCCACTGTTACTGTCTGTTAAAATAGCTACTTTGCTCATAAATACCTCTCTTTTTGATATGCCAACTAAAATGGCAATATTTACTCACATACGAGGCTAATGATAGCATAAATCACTCGACATGACAACAATTCCAGAGTAAGAGTGTCAAAAAAGGCGACCTTTCGGCCGCCTTTTTATCGAATAATTACATCATTCCCATATTTGGATTAGCTGGCATATCAGCTACTGGCTCTTTGATATCAGCAACAACAGATTCTGTAGTAAGAAGTGTTGAAGCAACTGAGCAAGCATTTTGTAATGCACTTCTTGTAACCTTTACAGGATCGAGAATTCCAGCTTCTACCATGTTTACATATGTTTCATTGTAAGCATCAAATCCGCATCCTGGAGTAGATTCTCTTACTTTGTTGATGATGACAGAACCTTCCAAACCAGCATTGGCTGCGATATGGAAAAGTGGAGCCTCAAGTGCTTTTAAGATAACCTTGGCACCTGTTTTTTCATCTCCATCCAAAGAATCTACTAACTTAGCAACATCTTTTGATGCATGAATATAAGCAGAACCGCCGCCTGCGATAATACCTTCTTCTACTGCAGCTCTTGTAGCATTCAAGGCATCTTCCATACGAAGTTTGCTTTCTTTCATCTCTGTCTCTGTAGCTGCACCAACACGAATCACAGCAACTCCACCAGAAAGTTTTGCAAGACGCTCCTGTAATTTTTCTTTGTCGAATTCAGAAGTTGTTTCTTCAATCTGAGCACGAATCTGAGCAACTCTAGCCTCAATATCTGCCTTTGCTCCCTCGCCATCTACGATAACAGTAGTCTCTTTTTGTATTTTTACAGATTTTGCACGGCCAAGCTGATCCATTGTGGTATCTTTTAATTCCAAACCAACTTCTTCAGAAATAACCTGTCCACCAGTAAGAATTGCGATATCCTGAAGCATTTCTTTTCTGCGATCTCCGTATCCTGGAGCCTTTACAGCAACAACATTGAATGTTCCTCTTAATTTGTTCAAAATCAAAGTAGTAAGGGCTTCACCTTCTACATCTTCAGCGATAATAAGAAGTCTTGCGCCTGACTGAACAATCTGCTCTAAAAGTGGAAGAATTTCCTGAATGTTGCTAATCTTTTTGTCTGTTATAAGGATATATGGATCATCAAGAACTGCTTCCATCTTGTCCATATCTGTTGCCATATAAGCTGAGATATAACCACGGTCGAACTGCATACCTTCTACAACGTCAAGTTCTGTCTGCATGGTCTTTGATTCTTCGATAGTAATAACACCATCGTTAGATACTTTTTCCATGGCATCAGCAACCATGTTGCCGACAGTTTCATCACCAGCTGAAATAGCTGCAACTCTTGCAATCTGTTCCTTGCCTGTAACATTTTCAGACATAGCAAGGATAGACTCTACTGCAGCATCAGTTGCCTTTTTCATACCTTTACGAAGAATAATTGGATTTGCTCCGGCAGCAAGATTTTTCATACCTTCTTTTACCATAGCCTGAGCTAAAACGGTTGCTGTTGTAGTACCATCACCAGCTACATCATTGGTCTTTGTAGCAACTTCTTTTACTAACTGAGCACCCATGTTTTCGTATGGATCTTCGAGTTCGATTTCTTTTGCAATGGTAACACCGTCATTAGTGATAAGTGGAGCACCATAGGATTTATCCAAAACAACATTGCGTCCTTTTGGTCCGATTGTAACACGAACTGTATCTGCTAATTTATCTACACCTGCTTCTAAAGCTTTTCTGGCTTCTGCGCCATATTTAATCTCTTTTGCCATAATACTTTTCTCCTATCAAAAAATTTATCAATCTAATTGATTCTTTATCAGAAATAATTATTCAACAACGGCTAAAATGTCATTTTGGCGAACGATAATGTAATCCTCTCCGTCTAAT
>CAVIOJ010000091.1:0-2466 GCA_963644225.1 Lachnospiraceae bacterium
TCTTTTAACTGTAAAATCACAAGTACATCCTGAAGGTGCTTGAAGTCAACAACTGGTGTAATGGTGCCTGATTTGGTCAGATTGTTGGTATCGGTAGTTACTTCGGTTACATAACCAATCAAAATGCCAGGTAAATACTTGTCACTAATATTGGATGTGACAACTGAATCGCCGTTTGAAACTTTGTCATCAGTATCTTCAAGATTGGAAAAATTAATCTGGTTGGACTCAGTCATCTGGGCTAAATCACCGGATACAATACAGTTGTCGCTAGAGGAAACCATCATAGCGCTTATATTGCTGGTGTCATCAATGATGGAACGAACGATGGCATAATTTTTGCCAACATCTGTGACAATGCCAACTAGTCCGCTTCCTGCGATAACATTCATATCAACAGCAATGCCATCATCGCTTCCTTTGTCGATGGTAAAAGTATCAAACCAGTTGCTAGTACCGCCACTTATGACGTGGGCACCTGTAGTTTCGTAGTCTGAGTAAGTCTGATCTAATTGATAAAGTTCCTGCAATGTCTCAAGTTCTGTCTGCTGTAAGCGAATGTTGCTAAGCTGAGCTGAAAGATCGTCAACTTGTTTTTGCAATTCTTCGTTTTCTGCAATGAGCTGGTTTTTGGTCTTGGTATCATTGCTGTCAACGGTTATGGATTCCGCAACATAGTTCAGACCATTTTGCATTGGAACAAAGATATAGTTGCAAATTGTTCGAATAGGCTCTCCAGCATAACCAGTCGCATAACCGGCAAATAAAAGCATAACGCAGATAATGGTCAAGCCAAAAAGTATATATTTACTTGGAAGGAGTTCTTGCTTTCTTCGTCTCATGGAAAAATTCCTTATTTAAAAATTCTTGTTTTCATTCCATATCCAAAACGTTTGTATTTGGAGTCGTTTAAAACTTTTTCTAAGCCTAATACACAGGTCTCGGATGCATTCTGACTAACATTAACCTTTATATTTGTCACTTCTGTGAACAAAGTGGCTAAATTATCAATTGCGGCGCTTCCACCTGTCAGATAAATACCAGAGTGTACGATATCTTTCGCGAGTTCTGGTGGAACCTTTTCCAAAGCAATTTTTATGGATGTACAAAGGTTCTCTAAATCATTTTTCATTCCTTCATAAACGGTGGATGCTTTTATCTCCATCTCAACAGGAAGTCCACTTACTACATCACGGCCGACAACTGTCATGGCCTCATCTTTGCCCGGCATAGCACTTCCGATATGCTCTTTTAACTGGCATGCAGTTTTTCTTCCAATCAGAAGACTATAGTTTCTCTTCATATGGGTAACAATAGCATCATCAAGATGATTGCCACCGAAAGGAAGAAGTTCCGTCAAGACAAGTCCGCCTAAAGAAATGACAGAAATCTCAGTGGTATCGGCACCAAAATCTACTACCATAATACCTGTTGGTTCTGTGATATCCAAATCCATACCGATAGCAGTTGCAAGTGGTTTTTCACACAGTAAAACACTGCGAGGTTTTGTCTTTGACTTTGCAAATATGTCGTAAAATGCTTTCTTTTCAACTTCAGTAATATCTGTTGGGACAGCAACGACAATATCGGCACCTTTTAATTTTGCTTTTGCAAGTTTTTCTAATACTTCAAAAAGCATGGTCTGCATATTATCAAAGTCCGCAATAACACCACTAACGATTGGAAAAGATACGGAAATGGTTTCTGGAGCTTTTTCATACATGGCATAAGCTTCGTCTCCGTATGCATACATCTGGTCTTTATCTACAATTGCAATGGTATTTTTTACATTGATAATTCCTTTTGTATTGCTGCTATAAATTTTAAGGTTGTTAGTACCCATATCGATTCCGTAGGAATTACTCATTTTATTACCTCCATGGCTAAAAAATATCAAATGATTATCCAATAAATTTTATCATAACTAGATATCCTTAACAAGGTTGGCATCACAAAGTTTTTGCAGTGCCATAAGGATTCCGAGCTTTCCGTGATACCAGGTCAGGCCACCTTGGAAAAAGGCGGTGTATGGCTCGCGAAGTGGTCCATCTGCACTAAGTTCAATAGATGATCCCTGAACAAAAGCTCCTGCTGCCATGATAACCTGACTGTCATATCCTGGCATATCCCATGGCTCAGGGGTGACGTAACTGTCTACAGGTGCTGCAGCCTGGATTCCCTGGCAAAAAGCTATAAGACCTTCTGGCTTGTGGAAAGTAACCGCCTGTATAATATCATGACGCGATTCTGTACTATTTGGAATCACATCAAATCCTAATCTTTCAAAAATATTTGCCGCAAAAATAGCACTTTTCAGTGCGGAATTTACAACTGTTGGGGCCAGGAAAAATCCCTGGAAGAATGATTGCATCATGCCAAGAGATGCACCTACTTCTTTGCCAAGACCAGGTGATGTCAGGCGATAAGCGGCGTTTTCAACACACTCTTTTTTTCCTACAATATATC
>CAVIOJ010000091.1:2476-4004 GCA_963644225.1 Lachnospiraceae bacterium
GAACCAACGATCATGTCTGCTCCCACTTCAAGTGGCTCTCTTTTTTCTACAAATTCGCCATAACAGTTGTCAACCATGCAGATGATCTCTGGATTTATATCTTTGATAAATGAAATCAATTGACCAATTTTTTCTACAGATAAAGTAGGTCTAGAAGCATATCCTTTGGAACGCTGTATGGTTACTAATTTTGTCTTTTTATTGATGGCACGTTTGATTCCTTCGTAATCGAAATCTCCATTTTCAAGTAAGTCCACTTGAGCATAAGATACACCATATTCTGCTAAAGAGCCTTTTGATGGACGAATACCAATTACTTCTTCTAGAGTGTCATAAGGCTTTCCTACAGGAGATAAAATCTCATCGCCAGGACGAACATTTGACATAAGAGCCAATGCCAAGGCATGAGTTCCACAAGTAATCTGTGGACGGACCAAAGCAGCTTCACCACAAAAACAGCTGGCATATACTTCTTCTAAAGTATCTCTTCCTAAATCATTGTATCCATACCCTGTGGTTGAGTTAAAACATTCCGCATTAACATGGTGTTTTTGCATTGCTGCAATGACCTTTAACTGGTTATATTCTGCTATCTCATCTAACTGCATAAAACGTTCTTTTAAGTCAGATTCTACTTTTGCTCCAAAATCTACTACAGCTTGGCTGATGCCAAAATTTTTATACATATCATTCATTTATATAATCTCCTTGTCTCGTAAGTTTTCTAAGATAAAGGCAAGCATTTTGTCTTCGTCATAGGAAAATTCATTCTTGTCTATCCATTGTATTTCTGGTTTTGCACGAAACCAGGTTAATTGTCTTTTGGCAAAATGTCTTGTGTCTCTTTTTATTTGATAGATACCTTCCTCTAGCGAGATATCTTCGTCTAAGACATCTAGAAGTTCTTTGTAGCCAAGACCTTGCATGGAAACCATATCCTTAGTACAACCCATTTCCTTTAATCTTGCTACTTCTTCAAGAAGACCTTGTTCCATCATTAAATCAACCCGCATATCGATATTTTTATATAAATTATCTCGCGTATCATTTAAGGCAAAGTAGGCAAAATTGTATGGAGAAAGACGCATTTTTTGCTCTTCATTATGCATAGAAATCGGATATCCGTGTATTTTATAAAATTCCAAAGCACGAATGACGCGCTTTACATTGTTTGGATGGATATTGTTTGCACTCTTTTCATCCACTTCTCTTAATTTGGCGTGCAATGCTATATTTCCATTGGTATTGGCATATTCCTGTAAAAAACGAATATAGTCTTCGTCTTTTTCTTCATTGGAAAAATCGGCATCGTATAAAAGAGCCTGAATATAAAAACCTGTACCACCAACAGCAATTGGAATGTGGCCCCTGCTACAAATATCATTGATGGCTTCTTTGGCCATAGAGACAAATTTTGCCACATGAAAATCTTCTTTTGGATCCAACACATCAACAAGAAAATGAGGAATTCCATCCATCTCTTCTGGCCTTATTTTGGCAGATCCGATATCCATGTATTTGTAAATTT
>CAVIOJ010000092.1:0-4959 GCA_963644225.1 Lachnospiraceae bacterium
GAATTTGGTTAAAAATTTTGAAAAAACCTTTTGGAGAAAAAGAGTTTCCAAATTAAAATTAGAATATAAATGAAAGGGGGATTTCAAAATGAAACTAAAAAAATTAAGGGGAGCGATTGCTTTATCCATGATCCTTGCGATGACGATTGGGGGAACTGTTTTCGCATCGGATTCAAACACAGCACTTGTTAATGCTACTTATCAGCAGATGGCGGCCAAGAAGACGGTTACCTATACGAATGTATCGGAGTTGGCCAGATTTGTTCAGTTAGGCTATAAGTGCAACCAGCCGACTCATGTGGGACCTTTTTCCATTACTCAGGCTACGTTGAAAACAAAAAGTTCTAGCAAAAAGGTGTATGTAGTCGCACTTTCTGGAACTGATACTGATGCTAAAAATCAGACAACAGGCTATTGGACGGATTTATTGGTTGGTTTTGAGCAGGACAATAAATACATTCAAAATGTTAGAAAAGCTATTTTAAAGAATGTGCCAAAAGGTTCTAATCTGCTTGTGACAGGGCATAGCTTGGGCGGTATGGTGGCCCAGCAGGTAGCATCTGACGATACAATCAAGGCAAATTACAATATTTTAAATACTGTTACTTTCGGTTCGCCTCTTATCAATGGATTTAAAAGAGAGGGAACGGTTCGTAGACTTGGCGATACATCCGATGTTGTTCCATATCTTAGCCTGACAACTTTTACCAACGTTGTATGGCAGAGCGCTGGATTGAATCGTGAAAATGGTGGGTATGGTAGCAATTTGCTGGGTGCTCATTGTGAGAGCTATAACCGTTCTGATGTATGGGGCGCATATGATGTGACTGGAAAGAAAAATGGTGATGCAACGCTTATCATGAAATATTCAACAACGAAATTTTACGCATCACCTGTTACGGTTACCTATTAAAATTTGATTTCCAGTAAAACTCTCTTCTGAAGAGAGAGATTCTTTGCTCCATAGATTGTATTCTACCGATTCTATGTCTATGCTTTGAGTATGAAGTTGCAGCTTTTATGGAAAACGGAGGTATTATTTATGGACACAAATGCAATTGGGGAATTTATTTTGCTGTCAAGAAAGGCAAAGGGATTTACCCAAAAAGAATTAGCGGAACGGATAAATGTTAGCGATAAAACTATTTCTAAATGGGAAAATGGCAACAGCTTGCCGGATACGACGATGCTTGCTTCTCTTTGCCAGGCGCTTGATATTAGTGTGAACGAACTTCTCTCAGGCCAAAAATTACCTCCGACGGATTATTCAAAAAAAGCGGAGGAAAATATTATGAATCTTTTACAGGAGAATCAGGAACAGAAAAAAAGCATGGGTAAACATTACATCTGGGGCGGAGTTATTTTTGCCTTGAGTATCATATGTATTATGCTTTCAGTTGGTGGAAATCAATTCGGGTTCTATTTAGACGGTATTTCTTTTGTAATGCCACTTTTACTTTGTCTGGGAGTTGTTTTGTTGAGTGGAAAGCGAGAAAAATACCAGATTATTCATATTCTTAGAAAGACCGTGATACCGGCAGGACTTATTCCTTGCCTAATTGGATTTATCTGCATCATGGCGCAGATGGTAGAGATATCTGCCATTGGTCCGAATCTTGCAGTTTGCGTTTTGACAGTATTGTATACTTTGGTGGCTTATATGATTTTGTATGCGATTGAGCAGCACAAGTAGGAATATATTTTAGCCAGGGATGTACGATTACGCTAAATAAGGGGCTGTTTGAAAAAAATATTAGAGACACCGCAAGGTGTCTCTTTTTTTGTGAATAATGTGATATAATTTCCTTTGAATTATGTAAAAATTGGAAAGTGAGCAATATTTTGATAGAAAAAATTAAGACTAAATATATAGGAACGAGAGCTTTTTATAGTAGATATATGTATCTGGCACTGCCGATGATTTTGCAAAATGCAATCACGAATCTGGTGAGTTTCTTGGACAACATCATGGTGGGTCAGTTAGGAACAGAGCAGATGTCGGGAGTGGCTATTGTCAACCAATTGATTTTTGTATACAATTTGGCTATTTTTGGTGCAGCTTCTGCAGCAAGTATTTTCGGCGCTCAGTATTTTGGAAAAGGGGATCACAAGGGACATATGTATTCCTTCCGCTTCAAATTATATGCCACTTTACTGGTTACCATCTTTGCCATTTCACTTTTTGCATTGAAGGGAGATACGCTAATTTCCTTGTATTTGACAGATACCACAGGATCTGGTGCGACGGAACTTGCCTTGGGCTACGGATTGCAGTATTTAGGAATTATGATGTTTGGCTTGGTGCCTTTTGCCGTCAATCAGGCATATGCTACGAATATCAAGGAGACGGGACAGACATTTGTGCCTATGATTGCAAGTTTTGTGGCTGTAGGTTCTAATGCTATTTTGGATTATCTTTTGATTTTTGGCATTGGTCCATTTCCTAAAATGGGAGTTATGGGGGCAGCGCTGGCTACCGTTTTGGCCCGCTATATCGAGGCTTCTATCGTAATTATCTGGGCTCATACTCACAAGAAAAATAATCGTTATCTTGAAGGGGCCTATATAGGATTTGGAATTCCAAAAGAAGAGTTTAAGATGATTTTTATCAAAGGATTTCCGCTTATGATAAATGAAGTCCTTTGGGCGGCAGGAATGACTACGGTGAACCAGTGTTATTCCATTCGTGGGCTTGATGTTGTAGCAGGCCTTAATATCGCCGCAACCATAACTAACTTGTTCAATATAGTCTATATTCAGTTGGGAGCATGTATCAGCATTATCGTGGGGCAATATCTGGGGGCTGGAGAACTCGAAGAGGCCAAAGATGCGGACAATAAGATGATTGCTTTTAGCGTGTTCTGTTGTGTGATCGTAGCACTTTGTATGCTTTTGGTGGGAGGATTTTTCCCACGGATATACAATACAACATCAGAAATCAAGTCACTTGCGACCAGTTTTATCGCGGTTTCAGCGATTATGATGCCTTTGTGTTCTTTTTCCCATGCGTCATATTTTACATTACGCTCAGGCGGAAAGACGCTTGTTACATTCCTCTTTGACTCTGTTTTTTCATGGGTTATCGTAGTGCCGGTGGCATATGTGCTGGCCCATTTTACAGGACTTGGCATTGTAAGCATTTACTTTTTCGTCCAGGGAACAGAACTTATCAAGGTTATTATTGGATATTTCATGGTAAGAAGTAACGTCTGGCTGGTACAGATGGTATAAAAAGGTGGTGGCACAAAAACTCAGGGAACAGGCCTGGGTATGGCTATCAGATACAGGTAGTATAAAAAGACGGTGGCACAAAAACTGGCTTGTTATCTTGTCTGATGTGAGTTCTAGGTTAGATGGTGTAAAGATTATAGTAATAAGCAAATTTGCCTCGCTGTAATAAAATAGGTATAATGTTGCCTATATCTTAATATAAGATGCGATTTTTGACATACTAGAGATTCGCAAAGCGTGTTCTTAGTTGGTGGAAGAAAAGAAATTTTTTGTTTTTTAGGAGGAGAAGATGGCAGAGAGAAATATTATTTGGAGTGATAGAAAGAGAACAATTTTCGGATTACCGCTTAGTTTTACAAAATATACCCTGACAGACGACAGACTTTTTATCCAGACAGGACTTTTTACTACGGTAGAGGATGAAGTGCGTCTTTATCGTATTTTGGATGTGAAGTTGACTCGTACTCTCGGACAAAAAATCTTTGGCGTGGGTACGATTAAGGTTTGCTCAGCAGACAAGAGCTTGGCAGATTTTGAAATTACTAGTGTTAAAAACTCTGCGCAGGTAAAGGAACAGCTCTCTGAGTTGGTAGAGAAAAATCGTGTAGAAAAACGTGTGATTAACCGAGAGAGCATGTTTGATAACGATGGAGACTTGGATGATGCAGATGATGGCATACATTAGTTTTGCGAATCTGTAGGTTTTCCAAAAATCTGCATGGCTCCGTAAGTCTTTGGAATGGCTGCGTTGGCAGTTTTTCTGCTAGGACAGGAAAAGTTCTTGCAGTTATTACAAGAATTGCATAGTTGATTTGGCGTGGCGCTTCTTTTTGTACCTAGATGCAAAAGGAGCGCTGCGCTTTTTAATGGAGTTAGCATATTAGATTCTGTCAGAGACATGTCATCAGGAGATAACCTCTGAAAGATTTCCTGCAACAAATCCAAAGAGTATTGGTCACCAAAGAAAGAAAGTTCCTGCAAGAAAAGACCGGTCTTTTCTTCTACTTGCCGGGCAAATCCTTCATAGGCCTTGGAGAGAAGTAAAAGAGAGATGCAGTCAGTGATGTAAGCTTCCTGAATTTGATTGTGGGACAGGTATAATTCTGCAAATTCGTCAATGCCGCTTCCTAATGACACAAGACCGTAGGCGTAGGAAGGCAGAGAGACTTCCGGCAGATCCTGGTCCAAGGAATAGTAGACATGGGCATCTACAAGAGGAAGCATGGCATTATAAATAGACTTGATGCCAGGCAGATCTTTTTTGTCAAAATGAAAACGCTGGCAAAAATCCTGCCAATCAGAAGAAGAAAGTTGGACTTTCAACTTGCACTTATTGGAATTAA
Source organism: Lachnospiraceae bacterium (assembly GCA_963644225.1). GTDB lineage: Bacteria > Bacillota > Clostridia > Lachnospirales > Lachnospiraceae > Pararoseburia. The sequence goes on from CAVIOJ010000092.1 coordinate 4,575, forward strand.
CTAGTTTGATGTGAGGTTCGTTAGAACTGGAGTTAGAAAATTCTTTGGGATTATTGGTACAAGCTTCGTTGGAGTTGTCTTCTGGAATTTCCTTGGAGTCCTTAGTAAAAATCTCCTTGGTTGGGGATGAAAATTCCCCAGAGTCCTTCCCGACTAAGGCGGCAATTTCTGAAAATCTCGCATTGATTTTTTCGTAATTTGCTCTGTGGTGTGGGAATCCACACTTCATGCAGGACTTTATACCACTTTCTAAAAATTCGCAGTTTCCACCACAATTTTTTCCCAAGGCATAGAGAGGACAGTAGCAGAACAGACAGTTAAAATCCTCTTCTGGAATTCCTTTGTGGCATGGAAAATATTCACATTTTTTATTTTGAAAAAATTT
>CAVIOJ010000093.1:0-3325 GCA_963644225.1 Lachnospiraceae bacterium
TCAAGCAAAGCTGCTAAAAGGTTGTTGGCAGAAGTAATGGCATGAAAATCACCAGTAAAATGCAAATTGAGGTCTTCCATAGGAACAACCTGTGCGTATCCACCGCCGGCCGCGCCACCTTTGATTCCAAAACAAGGTCCAAGTGATGGCTCGCGAAGTGCCAAAACAGCTTTTTTACCTAATTTTCCAAATGCCTGTCCTAATCCTACGCTGGTTGTGGTTTTACCTTCTCCTGCTGGAGTTGGATTGATAGCAGTAACAAGCACCAATTTTCCATCTTTTTCTTTTGAAAGTCTCTCCATGCATTCATCGGAAAGTTTCGCTTTGTACTTGCCGTACATTTCAATGTCGTCTGCACTCAAATTTACTTTTTCAGCGATTTGGGTGATTGGTAGCATTGTTGCTTCCTGTGCTATTTGGATATCTGTTTTCATATGCGTCTCCTTTTATATTGATAATTTTATATTTGCTTTAAAATTAAAAATCGTCACTCACTGGATATTCTTCTTCTACAGCGGAATAACTTGGGTTTAAGTATTGCTCGAATTGTACTGGGGTCATATGGACAGTTCTTGGCTTTGTTCCCATTTCCGGTCCAACGACACCAGCTTCTTCTAACTGATCCATGATTCTTGCAGCTCTATTAAAACCAATTTTAAAATTTCGCTGCAGCATACCAATAGAAGCTTTTTCTTTGCTGACAATCAAACGACCTGCATCTGCAAAATAGCTGTCCAAAGTGTCTTCAAAACCATTTCCACCACCGATACTTGTGGCACTATCGCCACTTCCAGCTCCAGATTCTATATGCTTGGTTACAGCTTCATTATAACTTGCTTCATCATTATTTCCTTTTATGAAGTCTACAACATCACATACTTCTTCATCTGAAACAAAAGCACCCTGTACACGAAGTGGTTTTGTATAACCTTGCGGATAATAAAGCATATCACCGTTTCCAAGCAGTTTTTCTGCTCCGTAGACATCAAGAATTGTTCTAGAATCAACACCACTGTTAACAGCAAAGGCTATTCGTGAAGGCATATTAGCTTTAATTAGTCCTGTAACAACATCAACGGAAGGTCTTTGGGTTGCAAGAATCAGATAAATTCCAGCAGCTCTAGCCTTTTGAGCCAAACGACAAATAGACGCTTCTACTTCCTTGGCTGCAACCATCATAAGATCCGCAAGCTCATCAACAATAACAACCATTTCTGGCATCTTTTCAAAGGTTTCCAAGTCTCCATTTGAATTTATTGGAAGTTTAAAATCATTTTCTTCTAATTTTTTATTATATGATTTGATATCTCTGACACTGGCATCTGCAAATTTTTGATAGCGATCATCCATCTCAGTAACTGCCCAATGGAGAGCACCGGCCGCTTTTTTGGAATCAGTTACAACGGGAATCAAAAGATGTGGAATACCGTTATAAATACTAAGTTCCACCACTTTTGGATCTATCATGATAAACTTCACTTCATCTGGTCTGGCTTTGTAGAGAATACTCATAATAATAGTATTGATACAAACAGACTTACCAGAACCGGTGGTTCCCGCAATGAGCAAATGAGGCATCTTTGCAATGTTGGCAGTGATTATATTGCCAGCGATATCTCTTCCTGCACAAAAAGTAACTTTTGATTCAGCGGATTTAAATTCCTTGGAAGAAACCAATTCTTCGAAAGAAACCATGACTTTGTCTTTGTTTGGCACTTCAATTCCGACAGCAGCTTTTCCTGGAATTGGAGCTTCCATTCGAATGTCGGTAACAGCCAAGTTTAGCTTGATATCGTCTGCAAGGTTCGTGATACGATTGACACGAACACCTACTTCGGGCTGCAATTCATAACGGGTTACTGTTGGACCGCAAGTCACATCGGTAACTTCAACATTGATACCAAAGTTTCGCAGGGTCTGCTCTAACTTGTCTGCAGTAGCCTCCAATTCAGCTTTTGAATTTCCACCGCCACCGCTCTTCTTTTTCTTTAGGAGGTTAAGAGGTGGAAATTTATATTTCAAAGGAGTTTTCTTCTTTGATTTTTCAATGGCATTAGCTACTTCATCCGCAGACTTTTGCGTCTCCATTGCAGACTCTTTTGTCTTGCGTGGTCTTGTAGTTGGTACTTCGCCTTCTTTTACAGCTGATAAAGAAGAATCGGTATCTTCAGGTAAATCTGAAGGTGATGTTTGGCTAGAAACTAGCTGGCTACTAACCGTCTGGACATTATCAGCCGCGCTATTTGTTACTGTAGCTGTTGACACTGGCGTAGTTGCAATATTGATTCGTCTTTCCGTTGTTCTTTTACTAATTGATGATTCATAATTGTTGGAATCATCTGATGATGCTAAGGAAGATGAAAGACTATTTGATGGCTCATCTTCTCCCTTGGAGATATGCTTTGAAAAGATGGTATCACGACTGGTGGTCGTTGAAGAAAGTTTAATACGATTTACATCTTTTACAATGGCATCCTCTTTGGCAGCAGGATCTAGCCTGTTTACTTCGTCACTATTTTCTTCTGAAAAATATTCTTCAGGAGCAACTCTTGTATCAAAAGATACTCCGGAAATCTTTCGTTCCCTTCTCGGTGTATCATCTTCAATATTTGCCGATTCTAGTTGTCTTAATTTATCTTCTTTTATTTTTTCTCGTCTTAAATTGCGGTCGGTATTGGGATCAGCGTTTTGATGTGGTCTTCTACTTCTTTTGCCAAGTTTACGCAGATAAGACCTTTGGGTGATTAAAATTAAGCAAACTATCAAAAGAACGATGGTCAGAATAAAAGCACCAGCAAGTCCAAATCCTTGGATAAAAGCTGTAGCAAGAAGTCCGCCAATAAGTCCGCCACCAGCATGAGACTCCATTCCATAATAAAACGAACGCATAGCCGCATAAGGTTGATCGCCATGAGCAAAAAGTTCTAATATAACGCATAAAAGGAAGTAGAAACAAATCCCGGCTATAAGTTTTACTGTTGCAATCGGATTCCCCTGATTTGAAATTGCAAAAAATATACTGACCACAAAAATAAATGGCAGTAAATATGCACATATTCCAAATATGCCAAAGAAAAAGTTACTAACAGCTTTACCTACTATTCCACCAATTCCTAAATTGCTAAGGAAAAGCAATACGCCAACAGCTAAGCTTATCCAAAGAATTACTTCTTTTAGAGTCTCACTTTTTGCAAGATCTTGCATTGTAAACTCTAGCGTACTTGCATTCGCTGCATTTTTTGTAGAATTATTTTTTGACGACTTGTTTTTTGTCGTACTTTTTGCAGAAGAATTATTTGAAACTGTATTTTTCTTGCTATTAGAT
>CAVIOJ010000093.1:3335-6820 GCA_963644225.1 Lachnospiraceae bacterium
TTAGATCTTGTAGTACTCTTTTTGGCAGAGGAACTTTTATTGGATGTTTTTGTTTTCGCAGTTGTATTTTTCTTCGCTGCTGATTGTTTATTTGCCATAAATAAAAACTCCTACTATGCCAGACTTGCCGCAATAGCAATAATACCTACTATCAAACAATAGATGGAAAAGAAGGTGAATTTTTTGTTGCGAACAATTACTAGCATTGTTTTGATACATATATAACCGACAATAGCTGCAACAGCCATACCGGCCAAATAATTGATCATATCGCTATGACTGATTGCTTCTTGGGAAATATCTTTTAACTCTAATACGGCAGCGCCTAGAACAGCCGGGATAGACATGATAAAAGAATATTTGACTGCAAACTCACGCTCAAAACCACAAAGAAGACATGCGGTTATGGTAGTTCCTGATCTCGATAATCCAGGTAAAGTTGCAAAACCTTGAGAAATGCCGACAAAAATGGAATTTTTGTAAGTAGCAGTTGTAGCATTTTTTTGTCCTTCCGATATACGGTCGGATATAAATAAAAGAATACTTGTTATGATAAGGCAAATACCAGGAATCAATGCAGTGCTAGATGCACTTTCAACAAAATCCTTGCCTATCACTCCCATAATACCGGTCGGTATCGTGGATATGATAATAAGTAAAACAAATCTGCGATATGGAGTTGAAAGAATGCAATGATACGATTTATCTTTGCCAATAAGACGCATAATCCAAATAAAGAAGTTACAGATAATATCGTAGAGCAGACCAAATCCGTTGCAAATCAGTTCCCAGATATCCTTGTAGTAGACCACAAAAATTGCTAAAAGTGTTCCAAGATGAAGCAATATATCAAAAACAATTCCGGTATCTGTATTGATATTGAAAAGGGCGCGGAACAAGGCTAAATGGCCAGAACTACTTACTGGTAAAAATTCGGTCATTCCTTGAATGAATCCCATAAATATCGATTGTAATAAAGTCATAGATTTTCTCCATATAATTTGTACATTTTTCCAACTAATACTACCATATTTTGTACTTTATGTCATTAGTAAGACGATAAAAAATCGACCTCTTATCAAGGCTGTAATGCCAATGATAAAAGGTCGATTTGAATTTGAATTAGGATTCCTCGCCAATCAGGTATTGATATAATCCCTCATAATTTTTCTTTGAGTTGGTCCAAGAATAGTCTTTTTTCATGCCTCGTTCAACAAGTTTGTTCCACTCTGCTTTTTTCTCGAAGTAGATATATTTTGAATAGTTGACTGTATTTAAGAGTTCATCTCCATTGTAGTTGGCAAATGAGAATCCATCTCCTGTATGTTCATACTCATTGTATGGAATAACGGTATCTTTTAATCCGCCGGTCTCACGTACAATTGGAACAGTTCCATATCGGAAAGAAATAAGCTGTGTCAATCCACATGGTTCAAACTGGGATGGCATTAAAAATGCATCTGCAGCAGCATATAACTTGTGGGCCAAATCTTCGGAATAACAAATATTGGCTGAAATACGATCTGGATATTTCCAAGCATAATGACGGAACATATTCTCGTAGCGAGACTCACCTGTTCCGATAACTACAAGCTGGGTATTATCATCTACAAGGCCTTCTATACAGTAATTGATAAGATCTAATCCCTTTTGATCAGTAAGCCTTGAAATAAGACCGATCATATATTTTTTCTTATCTACTGTAAGACCAAGCATTTCCTGCATTTTTTCCTTGTTGGTCTTTTTGTTTGTACGGAAATTGGATGCAGAAAAATTCTTGAAAATCAACTGATCCTTTGCTGGGTCATACATGTCATAGTCAATTCCGTTGACAATTCCTCGCATGTCAAAATGTCTTGCCGAAAGCAATCCATCAAGACCCTCACCATAATAAGGAGTCTGAATTTCATTGGCGTATGTATCACTAACTGTAGTAATGTAGTCAGCATATACCAAGCCGCCCTTGAACATGCTTGCTCCCTTTTTGAATTCCAACTTATCTGGTGTAAATAAATCCATAGGAAGTCCAGAGATGCCCTGGATGGTTTCTACATCCCAAACGCCCTGGAAGCGAAGGTTGTGGATAGTCATAACAGATTTCATGCCCCAGAAGAATGGATTTCCAGCAAATTCTGTTTTTAAATAAACCGGAATAAGTCCAGTCTGCCAGTCGTGACAATGAATGATGTCAGGCTGAAAGTCGATCAATGGAAGCATGGAAAGTACTGCTTTGTCGAAAAATATAAATTTTTCAATATCATATCTGGCATCGCCATATGGATAAAAGCACTCAAAGTACTCCAAATTATCGATGAAATAGTAGGTGATTCCCTGATACTGGTATTTCATTACACCAACATAGCGATCTCCTACATAATGTCCCATTCCCATCTGAAAATGACAGACATATTCGAACTGGTCTCTGTACTGCGGTGGAATGCAGGTATAGTCTGGCAAAACAACGCGAATATCCCATTCGGATTTGTCGAATTCTTTTGGAAGTGCACCAACAACATCTGCCAATCCCCCAGTTTTGACAAAAGGTACACATTCACTGGCTGCGAAAAGAACTTTCTTCATAAAAACCTCCTAAGAATTATCTATTTACTCATCCCAGTTATGATAAACTTCCTGAACATCATCATCTTCATCTAAGAGAGATAAAATTTTGTTGATGTTGTATAAGTCCTGTTCGTCGGTAAGTTCAACATATGTCTGTGGAATGCGTGTAACTTGTGCATCAGCCATAGGAATATTTTCGGCTTCTAAAGACTCTCTGACAGCAGAAAAATCATCTGGATCTGTAAGAATAACAAAAGAGTCCTCTTCTTCTGTAAAGTCTTCTGCTCCAGCATCAAGTGCAAGCATCATCAAATCATCTGCATCCTGACTGCACTCTTCCTTGTCAATAATAATCTGACCTTTTTTGTCAAACATGTAAGAGACACATCCCTGAGTTCCAAGGCTTCCCTTGCCTTTGGTGAATGCGCTTCTGACATTGGCTGCGGTACGATTTTTGTTATCAGTTAATGCATCAACAATAATAGCAGTTCCGTTTGGGCCGTATCCTTCGTAAGTTACTGTTTCGTAATTGACAGATGAAGCATCACCTGCAGCTTTCTTGATACCTCTTTCGATTGTATCATTTGGCATGTTATTAGCTTTAGCTTTTGCAATAACATCGCGAAGTCTGCTGTTGTTATCAGGATCTGGACCACCTTCTTTTACAGCTACAGCAATTTCTCTTCCAATAATTGTAAATACTTTACCTTTTGCCGCATCATTTTTCTCTTTTTTATGTTTGATGTTGGCAAATTTTGAATGTCCTGACATAAATATATCCTCTTTTCTACATAATATTCTTGTTTAGTTTATCATTTTTTATATTATTAGGCAAACATACCGCTGATTTCATCGAAAAAATCTAATGTATCTACGATTTTATCATTTTTTACAAAATATCTGGGAATACGATTACCTAAACC
>CAVIOJ010000094.1:0-9346 GCA_963644225.1 Lachnospiraceae bacterium
AGCAAGCGCTGGAGCAAGAAGAAAAGCAAGCGCTGGAGCAAGAAGAAAAGCAAGCACAGGATGTATGTCCACACTGCAGTTGCTGTGAAAAAAAGGTGCGAGATGAGAAGGAATACAAGGACTTGCTAAATCGTCTTAGCCGCATCGAAGGCCAGGTGCGTGGGGTCAAGGGGATGGTGGAAAATGATGCCTACTGTGTAGATATTTTAACTCAGGTTTCTGCAATCACTTCGGCACTCAACAGTTTTAATAAAGTTTTGCTGGCCAACCATATCAAGAGCTGTGTGGCGGATGATATTCGAGCTGGAAAAGATGACAAGGTGGATGAGCTTGTTGTGACACTGCAAAAGTTGATGAAGTAGATAGAAAGGATAGAAAAATGCAATCATATGATGTGACAGGAATGTCCTGTGCAGCTTGCTCGGCAAGAGTTGAAAAGGCAGTGCGGGCAGTAGATGGCGTAGAGGACGTAGCGGTAAATCTTTTGACAAACTCCATGACTGTGGAGGGAGATGTCAGCAGCCAGACTATAGTAGAAGCTGTGACCAAGGCTGGTTATGGCGCCGCACCAAGAGTTGAAAAAGGAAATGAAGGAGAGGAGGCTGATGGACCGAGACAAAGCGATGCCGAAAAGTTGTCTATGCAGCAAAAAAAGGCATTTTTAGCTCTTCGCAACCGCTTAGTGGCTTCTTTATTATTTTTGATTCCCCTTATGTATGTTTCCATGGGACATATGATGTGGGATTGGCCGCTTCCAAAAATTTTGGCAGGCAATCATGTGGCTATGGGCTTGTATGAGCTGCTTCTTTGCGTGGTAATCATGGTTATCAATCAGCGATTTTTTATCAGCGGATTTACATCAGCCTTGCATGGAGCTCCAAATATGGACACGCTGGTAGCTATGGGCTCTGGAGCCTCATTTGTCTATAGTGTCTATGCGCTTTTTGCCATGACTGGCGCGGTTATGGCAGGCAATCATGAAGCCATTATGACTTACATGGATTCTTTCTATTTTGAGTCGGCCGCCATGATTTTGACATTGATTACCGTGGGAAAAATGCTTGAAGCCTATTCCAAGGGTAAAACTACTGACGCCTTGCGGGGGCTTATGGCCCTTGCACCGGAAAAAGCGACCGTTTTGCGAGACGGCAAGGAGGAATCTATCCCGGTAGAAAAGGTAAAGGTGGGAGATGTCTTTGTGGTTCGCCCAGGAGAAAAAATTCCTGTGGATGGATTGGTGCTTTCTGGAGAAAGTGCGGTGGACGAATCCGCCATTTCAGGGGAGAGTATTCCTGTAGATAAGGGGCCGGGAGATGAAGTAACTGCGGCCTGCATCAATGCATCTGGTTATTTGAAAGCACAGGCTACCAGGGTGGGAAGCGATACTACCCTGGCTAAGATTATTCGCATGGTTTCCGATGCTTCTGCCTCAAAAGCACCAATCGCCAAGGTGGCAGACAAAGTTTCGGGGATTTTCGTCCCAGGAGTTTTGCTCATCGCGGTGGTGACATTTTTGATTTGGCTCTTTGCGGGTCAGGCCTTTGGTTTTGCCCTGTCGCGCGCCATAGCGGTTCTTGTCATCAGCTGTCCTTGTGCCTTGGGACTTGCTACACCTGTTGCCATTATGGTGGGAAATGGCCTTGGCGCCAAGCATGGTCTTTTGTTTAAAAATGCTACAGCTCTGGAAGAGGCCGGTAAGACGAACTATCTTCTTTTGGACAAGACGGGAACTATTACCAAGGGAAGCCCTCAGGTTATGGATATTATTTGTGCGGGGGATACCTCGGAGACAGAACTTTTGCAGCTGGCATATTCCCTTGAAGCAAAAAGCGAGCATCCTCTTGCAAAAGCAGTGGTTTCCTATGGAGAGACTATAGAAGTAGAAAAGTTGGAAGCCAGCAATTTTGTGGCCAAGGCGGGAAATGGTTTGGAAGGAGACATCGCTGGTGAAAAAATCTATGGCGGAAAGGAATCCTATATTTCATCAGTAGTCGGGGATGATCTTGACAAATTTATCACAGAAAAAAAGATTAATGATGATTCAAACGCCTGGAAAACTCCTCTTTATTTTGCAAAAGAAGATAAGCTTTTAGGCGCCATCTTAGTGGCGGATGAGATGAAGGAGGACAGCAGGGAAGCTATCGCCCAGATAAAAAATATGGGCATAGAAGTGGTCATGTTAACAGGAGATCGCAAGGAGACTGCCTTAGCCATTGGAAAAGAGGCGGGAGTGAACCAGGTGATAGCAGAACTTTTGCCAGATGAAAAGGAAGCTATGGTCCGTTCATTCTTGGAAAAAGGATCCGTCATGATGGTTGGAGACGGTATCAACGATGCACCGGCACTTACCAGGGCAAGCGTTGGAGTTGCCATTGGTGCAGGAACAGATATAGCCATGGATGCGGCAGATTTGGTTTTGGTAAATAGCAGACTTTTAGATGTGGCGGCTGCCATTCGCCTGAGCCGCAGGACTTTGCGAAACATTCATGAGAACCTCTTTTGGGCCTTCTTTTACAATGTGATTGGAATCCCTTTGGCCGCAGGACTTTACTATCCAATCTTTGGCTGGGAGTTAAATCCTATGTTTGGCGCTGCTGCCATGAGCCTGTCTAGTTTTTGTGTGGTAAGTAATGCTTTACGCCTCAACTTTGTAGATATTTTTTCTACGAAAAGAGATGGCAAAAAGAAGGTTAAAAAGGCGGCAGATACTGTTATAATAAACGAAGAGTTATCTGGTGATGACGAGGAAGAATTGATTTTAAAGAAAAAGGAGAATACAGATATGGAAAAGACTTTATTGGTAAAAGGAATGATGTGCCCACATTGTGAGGCTCACGTAAAGGAAGCTTTGGAAAAAATTGATGGCATTGAAAATGCAGTAGCATCTTTCGAGGCAGGAGAAGTAGTTATTTCTTGCAGCGCTGATGTGGCAGAAGATGTGCTGGCTTCTACGGTTAGTGGAGCCGGCTACGAGTTCTTGGGAATCAAGTAGAAAATATGGTGCAAGGAGACAGATGCTATGATCAACGAAAAATATAAAGCGATGCTTGGAGGAAAATCCATCATCAGAGAATTGAGTGAGTATGCCACGGAACGAGGAAAAGAAATCGGCTATGAGAATGTCTTTGATTATTCTTTGGGAAATCCCAGCGTACCTTGTCCAGAGCATTATACGGAAGCCATGATTCGCCTGCATCAGGAGGAAAATCCCATGGATTTGCATGGATACAGCCCTTCGACGACTATTCCTTCTGTAAGAGAGGCCGTGGCCGAGAGTTTGAATCGACGTTTTTCGATGGATTATAAGATGGACCATATCTTTATGACTTCCGGTGCAGCAGGGGCTTTAGCCCATGCACTTCGCGCGGTGACACAGCCAGGAGATACAGTTCTTACCTTTGCACCATTTTTCCCAGAGTATACGCCTTATGTAGAGGGGGCTGGGGCCAAACTTTCCGTAGTTCCTGCCTCTACAGCAGATTTCCAGATTAATTTTTCCGCATTTTTGGAACTTTTGGATGAAAATGTTATGGCGGTTCTTATCAATACCCCGAACAATCCATCCGGAGTGGTTTATTCTGAGGAAACTTTAAAAAAATTAGCTGAAGTACTCGAAGCAAAGCAAGAAGAATTTGGCCATGATATTTTCCTTATCAGTGATGAGCCATATCGTGAGATTGCTTTCGATGGAGAGGAGATTCCTTATCCAAGCCGTTATTATGACAATACTCTTAGCTGCTATTCTTTTTCAAAGAGCCTTAGTCTGCCGGGAGAGCGTATGGGATATGTGGCAGTCAATCCAAGATGTAAGGACGCCGATCTGCTTGTAGCCATCATGGCTCAAATCAGCCGCGGAACGGGTCACAACTGTCCTTCTTCATCGGTGCAGTTAGCTGTTGCCGAGGTTTTAGATGAGACCAGTGATTTGTCAGTGTATGAGACAAACCGCAATCTTTTGTACGATGCACTGCTTGATATGGGATTTGAGGTGGTAAAACCAGGCGGAACCTTCTATATTTTCCCAAAAGCATTAGAAGAAGACGCCAATGCTTTTTGCCAAAAAGCCAAAGAGTACGACTTGATTTTGGTCCCTTCAGACAACTTTGGTCTACCTGGATATTTCCGTATGGCCTATTGTATCGATACGGAGAAGGTAAAAAGAAGTATTCCTATCTTGCGTAAGTTTGTAGAAGAGCAGTACCCGAATCGCTAGAGAAGTTTGATCGATTTTTCGCGAAACAAGGCGTTTTTGGCAATCGCCGCGTTAATGTAAAAATGTAGTTTATAGTAGGAGTTTTGCCATGAAAGATACCACAATTAGTCTTTGCATGATTGTTAAAAATGAGGAAAGAGTACTTGCCAGATGCTTGGATTCCCTGTCTGATTTGGTGGATGAGATCATTATTGTTGATACTGGCTCTACCGATGCTACCAAGGAAATTGCAGCAAAATATACGGATCAAATCTATGATTTCAATTGGCAGGATGACTTTTCTGCAGCCAGAAATTTTTCCTTTTCCAAGGCTCATATGGACTATATCTATGCTCCGGATGCGGATGAGTTTTTGGATGAGGAAAACAGGAGACAGTTTCGTTTTTTAAAAGAAGCTATAGAACCGGAAATTGAGATTGTGCAGATGCACTACAACACGGTGACAGAGTACAACACGGTTCTCAATGAAAATATGGAACTTCGTCCGAAACTTTTTAAAAGACTGCGTGAATTTGTCTGGATTGACCCGGTGCATGAAACGGTGCGCCTTGATCCTTTGGTATATGATTCTGATATTGTTATTACTCATATGCCAGAAAGTTTGCATAGCAAGCGTGATTTCTCCATTTTTACCAGGGAAGTGAAAAGGCGGGGTGTCCTCTCGGAAAAATTGCAAAAAATGTATGCCATGGAACTTTACAAGACTGGGGATGCAGCAGATTTTGCGGAGGCAATCTATTATTTCGAAGAATTATATGATAGCGCGACAAACGAAATCACAAGAAAGCGCGCGGGCATTATTTTGGCAAAAGGCTATCGTCTGCTTGATGAGACGGAGCGATTTTTTAAAGTAATTACCAAGGAAATCGCTTCAGATCCTACTTCTGAGATTTGCATGGAGTTAGGAGATTACTATAGCTCGGATGTAAAAAAAGATTACAAAGAGGCCAGCCTTTGGTATTACAATGCAGCCTATGAGACAGAGGCTTTGCTGGACGCAGATTCCATGGGAGAAAAAGCAGCAGAAAAATATAAGTTTTGCCACTCTTTATTGAAAAATGAGGCATAAGGTGCTACTATAAGAGTATGATAAATTTTTAACATACTTTTGCGGGAGGATGCCTCATGGATTTTTCAAAAGAATATCAACAAAAATTAAAATCGCCAGAGGAAGCTGTCAAGGTGGTAAAGTCTGGAGACTGGGTAGATTATGGATGGTGTACGGGAACACCGGATGCCTTGGATGCGGCCTTGGCCAAGCGAACGGATGAACTCTTTGATGTGAAACTGCGAGGAGGAATCCTTTTAAAGCCTCTTGCAGTATTCGAAAGAGAGGATGCGGGTGAGCATTTTTGCTGGAATTCTTGGCACATGGGCGGTCTGGAGCGCAAATTGGTTGCCAGAGGCTGCGCATATTACAATCCTCTCCGTTATTCGGAGCTGCCTCGTTATTATCGTGAGAGCATCACGCCTGACGATGTGGCTATGTTTGTCGTAGCTCCTATGGATAAGCATGGATATTTCAACTTTGGACCAAATGCATCTCATATGATGGCTGTTTGTGAAAAGACCAAGCATATCATTGTGGAGGTCAATGAAAATATGCCGAGATGTCTCGGTGGATTCGAGGAAGGCATACATATTTCACAGGTAGAGGCCATTGTCGAAGGCAACAATCCTCCTATCGGTCAGCTCGGTGCAGGTGGCGCCCCTACCGAAGTGGACAAAGCGGTTGCCAGCCAGATTGTATCCCAGATTCCAAATGGAGCCTGCTTGCAGCTTGGAATTGGTGGCATGCCAAATACAGTTGGTTCCATGATAGCTGACTCAGATCTCAAGGACTTGGGTGTACATACTGAGATGTATGTGGATGCTTTTGTAGATATTGCCAGAGCTGGCAAGATTACAGGTGCCAAGAAAAATATCGACCGTTTCCGTCAGACCTATGCTTTTGGCGCAGGAACACAAAAGATGTACGACTATCTGGATGAGAATCCGGAACTTATGAGCGCACCAGTAGACTATACCAATGATGTTCGTACCATTGCCCAGCTCGACAACTTTATCTCCATCAATAATGCTGTAGATATTGATTTGTTTGGCCAGATCAATGCTGAATCTGCAGGCATCAAGCACATCAGTGGCGCTGGCGGACAGTTGGATTTTGTCATGGGAGCCTATATGTCAAATGGTGGTAAGAGCTTCGTTTGCTGCTCTTCTACTTTTACCAAAAAAGACGGAACCATGGAATCTCGTATTCGTCCTACTTTGGCCAACGGTTCTATTGTTACTGACACAAGAGCCAACACTCACTATCTGGTCACAGAATATGGTATGGTTTGCCTCAAGGGATTATCTACCTGGGAGCGGGCAGAAGCTATTATTTCAATCGCCCATCCAGACTTCAGGGATTCTCTGATCGCAGAAGCTGAAAAAATGCATATCTGGAGACGCAGCAACAAATAAAGACATTAATGGGACAGCCCTCTTGTTATGATGAGTCCATCTCATAACAGGAGGGCTTTTTTATGGAAAAATGTTTTACAATAGGAATCTCTAGTCGAGCGCTCTTTCATTTGGAGGAGGAGAATACCATCTTTGAGCAGGAGGGGACAGCTGCCTATGTTCGCTATCAGATGGAGCATGAACACGAGATTTTATCTCCAGGCGCGGCCTTTGATTTGATTTGTTCTTTTTTGAAATTGAATGACATCGATGACCACAAGCGAGTTGAGGTTGTCATTATGTCCAAAAATTCTGCAGATGCGGCCCTTCGTATTTTCAATTCCATTGATTATTATGGCCTTGATATTACGCGAGCAGCTTTGACCAGTGGGGCATCTATCGCGCCATATCTTCATGCTTATGGGGTGGATTTATACCTGTCATTTGCACCAGGTGATGTGCGGGCAGCACTTGCCGGTGGGATTGCGGCGGGACTTTTGTTGCCTCAGGAGCGGCGCGATTCTATGGATTTAGATCCTCGTATGCATGCCAGTGGGACATATAAGGGGGCGATTTTTAAAGGGGAGGAAAGAGAGCCCGAGATACGCATCGCCTTTGACGGAGATGCAGTTTTATTTTCTTCCGATGCAGAACAGATATTTATAGATGATGGGATGGAGGCTTTTTGCGCCCAAGAGAAGGCCCTGGCCAGTGTTCCGCTAGAACCGGGCCCCTTTGCTTCGGTATTACAAAAACTTTCTCAGCTGCAGCAGGAGACCGGTATGCTTTGCCACAAGCCCATGATTCGGACAGCCTTGGTGACTGCCCGCAGCGCGCCTGCCCATGAGCGGGTGATTCGTACCTTACAGGGCTGGGGGATTCATACCGACGAGGCTTTTTTTATGGGTGGCATGGATAAAAGCCAGGTTCTTGCTGCTTTTGGAGCCCATATATTTTTTGATGACAATGAGGCCAATGTGGAGAGCGCATCCACAGTGGTACTTTCAGCCAGGGTTTTGCGACCGGATGAGGTGGAGGTGATCGAGCCAGGAAAACTTGCGGTGTAAGAGTCTTGCGATTCGAGAAGCTTTGCTGTCTAGCCGAGAGGAGTTTTGTTGTCTCCCGATGATGGAGGGGTTGGCGTTTCCTGATTCTAGAAGCTTTGCTGCCTTCCCTTGACGAATATTTTATCTGCGTTTACACTTTAGGAAACGAGAGAAGGGAATACATCAGATGGAGCAAAGAAAAGAAAAAACTGTGAAAAATGATTTGGCTTGTCCTTACGAAAAAAAGTGTGGCGGCTGTACATATAGTGGACTTGATTATGCCAAGCAACTTGAGATCAAACAAAAGAATATGAAAAAGCTTTTGGGTGGTTTTGGCAAAGTAGATAAAATTATCGGAATGAACTATCCCTTTTATTATCGCAACAAAGTTCATGCAGTATACGCTCAAAAGAAAAATGGTCAGATTATCTGTGGAACATATGAGCCGGACAGTCACAGGGTTGTAGATGTGGAGTCATGTCTTTTAGAGGACAAGCAGGCTACGGCAATTATCCGTGATATTAGAGGACTTTTGTCTTCCTTTAAAATCAAGCCTTACAATGAGGATACCGGCTATGGACTTTTGCGCCATGTTCTGGTGCGCAAGGGCTTTGCTACAGGTCAGTTTATGGTTGTTTTGGTACTATCTTCACCGATTTTGCCTTCTCGCAACAATTTTGTAAAAGCTCTCTTAAAAATTCATCCGGAGATTACCACCATTCTTTTAAATGTAAACAACCGCAGGACCAGCATGGTTCTTGGAGATGACGAGAGAGTGCTTTATGGTAAGGGCTATATCGAGGATGAACTCTTAGGAAGACGTTTTCGGATTTCATCAAAGTCTTTTTACCAGGTGAATCCTGCCCAGACGAAAAAGCTATACAAAGAAGCTATTTCGGCAGCTAGTCTCACCGGAAAAGAGCGTGTTTTGGATGCTTATTGTGGAACAGGAACCATTGGTTTGATCGCAGCAGATTCGGCAAAGGAAGTCATTGGCGTTGAACTCAATCGTGATGCGGTTCGTGATGCCATCACCAATGCCAAGACCAACAAGATAAAAAATGCATACTTCATTTGCAAGGACGCTACGGAATATATTTGTCGAGCTGCCGATGAAGGCCAGCATTTTGATGTTGTTTTTATGGATCCACCCAGAGCTGGCAGTACCAGGGAATTTATCGGTGCGGTAAAAAAATTAGGACCGAATCGCGTGGTATATGTATCCTGTGATCCTCACACTCTGGCCAGAGATTTGGGCTGGTTTAAGGATCAATATAAAGTGGAAAAGATACAGCCGGTGGATATGTTCCCGTTGACGGAACATGTGGAGACGGTGGTTTTGCTGTCTAAGGTGTAAATTCGAGACGGGTTGACACTACACTATGGATATAACAAAAGTGCATACAGTATAACGATAATTTCCAGTGTAGGAAAGCGTGATAAAAATTTATTGAGAGATAACTGGAAAGTGTGAAAGTATTTGAAACAGAGCGATTATTTTTACGAAAATTGAACCATGCTCTCGTTTTAAGCCGGAACTGGTTACGGTTAACTATTACATTCGATATCGTTAGGCATTAAGCAGAGGAGAGATATTTATGGAGAAGGATCCTTTTAAAGAATATTTAAAACAGGGAGAGCC
>CAVIOJ010000095.1:0-5596 GCA_963644225.1 Lachnospiraceae bacterium
TGTATAGATAGCAAATGAAACTCGTTGATATGCCGAAATAGCACAAGATATTCCTGCAGCTAATAATGTAATTGTAACAGGAATCATTTTTCGATTCATATGTTCACCATTAAATAAATTTTTCGTCTTTTCCTACTGCTTTAATAAGATACTGTCCATTTTCACTATAGAGCTCAACTGTTCTTCCGTAGTTAAGACCTGTATCTTCAGCAATAAGAGGAATTTTTAATTCTTTTAATTTTGCCTTGGAAGCAATGGCATTTTTCTCGCCAATATTGACACCACTATTGTTACCGCTTAACTCAAACATCTTGGCTCCGCCAGCAATCTTTGCTACCAATTTTGTTTTGTTGGCTCCAGCAGCAATCATGTCGTCATATAGCTTTTGAATACCCGTATCGGCAAATTTTGCAATGTTGGAATTGTTGCGGATTTGCGTACTGTCTGGAAGCATAATATGTGCCAGACCAGAAATCTTTGTACTTGGATCATAAATTGCTATTCCAATACAAGATCCGAGTCCTATAGTAGTCAAGATATCTGGTGCTTTACAAATTTTCAAATCCGCCATGCCAACTTTTATGACTTGTCCCATAAAAAGTCCTCCTATACTGGCAATCCTAATGAGGAAAGGATTTTTTCATAGGATTCTTCCTCTGGCATCAAAATAAAATATCCGTTAATTTGTAGTTCATTGCTAAATTCTGTTTTGATCATCAAAGCATTGTCACCAAACATACCAAACTGAATAGCAGGAACACTAAGGATAGCTGCCGCCATATCAATAGCAACAAAAGGTACTGTTGGTGAAATAGCAAGTCCTGTCAAGCCAGAAAGAGCAGAAAGATATGATCCAGCAATGATATTGCCAACTTCTTTTATGGCAGACAAATCCATCTCATCAAACTCTTCTGCATAATCATCTGGTCGCATCATCAGACGATTGACAATATGATGTGCAGAATTTAGATCCATAAGGAACATCATGCTGCCATCGATATCGCAATTAACACCCAAAAGAATACCGACAATAACCTCGTCTTCTGAGCCGATAGATGAACCAATCTGCTCTACGGGTATAAATTGAATATCTGGCACTCGCATATCAATACGAAGTCCTAACATATCTGCAACAGCTGTAGTCGCATTTCCTGCACCAATATTTCCTATTTCAGCCAGGACATCTCTATACTTGTCATTTACTTCCTGTAAACTAATCATCATAGCCTCCTAGTTACGAAGCATCTACAACATCTAAAATGGATGCAACTTCTAAAATAGAAATCAATTCGTCATTGTTTTTACCGATTCCGTTGATATATTGTGTTTTGTCTGATTGACTTGCACTTGGTCGGTCTATTTCTGAATCTGCCAAAGCTACAACTTCTTTTACTTCGTCAACCACGATTCCCATCAAGCCCTGGTCTTCAGTCTTTAGGATAATAATACGTGTTGCATCTGTAAAAGTATCATCATCCAAATTCATCTTGCGGCGCAAACTCATAAGAGGAACGATAACACCACGCAAGTTGATAACACCAATATAATGGTATGGTGCCTTTGGCACACGGGTAATCTTGCACATGCGAACGATATTATCAATATAAGAAATATCAATGCCGTACTGCTCGTCCCCAATGGAAACTACAATGTATTGGATCTTTTTTTCTTCTACGATCTCGTATCCGTTTTCATCTTTCATGATTCATCCTCCCAATTAAAAGATTGCGTTCACATCAATAATCAATGCAACTTCGCCATCACCAAGAATGGTAGCACCATTGATTATCTTGTTATTGTCGATGCATTTACCAAGAGATTTGATAACAATTTCCTGCTGTCCAATCAAGTTGTCTACTACAAGTCCTGCATAGCTTTCGCCCTTCTTTACGATAACAACGGTAAGGACATCAGATTCTTCTTCGGCCGGTGCAGAATCAAGCAACTTGTCCAAGCGAACCAACGGAATAACCATACCACGCAGATGAATAACTTCTTCAGCCTGTACGTACTTGATATCGCTTACAGGGATATTTTCAATATTTTGAATAGAACCCAAAGCGATAGCATATTTTTCGTCACGAATCTCAACCATGAGAGCCTGAATAATAGCAAGGGTAAGAGGAAGACGAACAATAAATGTAGTGCCCTGTCCCTGTACACTCTTAACGGTAACATCACCGCCTAAAGCTTCGATGTTGGATTTTACTACATCAAGTCCAACACCTCTGCCGGAAATATCAGTGATTTTTTTTGCCATAGAAAAACTAGGCATAAACAAAAAGTCGATAATCTCTTTTTGTGAAAGATTCTCAGCCTGTTCAGGTGTAACAAGACCACGCTCAACGGCCTTTTGACACACTCTTTCAGTATCGATACCAGCACCATCATCTTTTACTTCGATGATGACATTATTACCTTCCTGGAAAGCATTCAAGGTGATGCTACCAGTCTCAGGCTTGCCAGCTTTACGACGATCTTCAGGTGACTCAATACCATGATCAGCAGAATTACGAAGCAAATGCTGTAGTGGGTCTCCTAATTGGTCCACAACAGTACGATCCAACTCTGTCTCTTCACCAGACATATAAAGTTCCATCGGCTTGTTTAATTTACGGCTCAAATCTCGAATCATACGAGGGAATTTATTGACAACGCTCTCGATTGGAACCATTCGAACTTTCATAACAGATTCATGAAGTCCTGTTGTGATACGCTCGAGGTACTCGATTTGATCGTGGAAAGTCTGACCATCGCCTTCGCGATTCATGTCAGAATCACTGATCGAAACCAAACTGTTCTTGGCAATGATAAGCTCACTCACCTGGTTCATAAGTGCATCTAATTTTTCAATATCTACACGAATGGTTCTTGCAGTAACAGGCTTGTTGTTGGTATTTTTGCTATTTGACTTCGCTGAATTATTTTTTGCTGGTGCTGGGGCTACTTTTGGCGCCTCTTGTGCTTTTTCTTCTTTTGCTGGTTCTGGAGCAACTACTTCAGCTTCCTCTTCTTTTGGAGCAAACTGTTCAGCGGATACTTCTTTTGCGTCAACACCTTCAATTTCTGATACGGCCTTGATGGCAGTAACGATTGGATCGATTCCCTGTTCCGAAGCTGCAATCATGGAGAAGTCTAAATCGAATTTTTCATCTTCGATATCCTGAGAAGAAGGATTGTAGGCTAAAATCTCACCATAGTCTTCTACAGCTTTGAATACCAAAAATGCTCTGGCCGCCTTTAGGAGGCAATCTTTTTGAATATGTACATTAAAGAAGTATAGATGGTTTCCGCTTTCCTGTGCCTTCTTTAATTTATCGAAAGTCAAATCATCGATATCCATTGAAGCAGCTGCATCAGAATCATCTGTAGCAGAAGCACTTTCAGTTGGAGTCTCTGCCTCGCTTTTTGCAGCAGGCTCTGCGGCAGCCTCACCACTCTCGCCATTTAAGTAATCATTTAATTGTTGAATCAAGGCTTCATTTCCGTTGTCGCCTTCTCCTGAGGTTGCCTTGACAGTCTCAAGATATTCCTCGATTGCATCCAAACAACTAAACAAAATATCAATCAAGCTGCTGTTTACCTTGATATTGTCATTACGAACTTCCTGAAAAACATTTTCCATGTCATGGGTAAGACGCTGCATTTTCTTAAATCCCATAGTTCCAGCCATACCCTTTAGCGAGTGAGCTGCACGGAATATTTCATTAATAACATCTTTGTTTTCTGGTTCTTTTTCAAGAATCATAATGTTGTCATTCAATGTCTGAATATGACCATTGGTTTCGTCAATAAAAATGTCGAGATATTGGCTTACATCCATCTTCTAATCCCCCAATTTTTTTACGATAGCATCGGCTATCTGGTTAATAGGAACAACTTTATCGCTCAGTCCGGCACGTTCGACCGACCTTGGCATGCCATAGACAACGCAAGTGTCTTGACTTTCTGATATCACATAGATTTTCTTGTGTTTTTTTAATGACGTAATTCCCTTTGTCCCATCTGCTCCCATTCCTGTCAAAACAACGCAAAGGATTTCTTTATAATCCATATGACATAAAGAATCGTACATGATGTCAGCGCAAGGCTTTAGGCTGTTCACAGGCGGTTCATCACTGATATGGACCTGACGTTTGCCTGATTTGTTTTTTACAATCTCCATATGCTTGCCGCCCGGTGCGATGTAAACGCATCCTGCCTCTAAAACATCACCTTCTGCCGCCTCTTTTACAGAGACTGCGCTGGTTTGATTCAAGCGATTGGCTAAAGAAGCTGTAAATCCCGCAGGCATATGCTGCACCAAAACAATTGGGACCGGCAAATCAGCTGGTAGCATAGGAATCATAATCTGAAGAGCCTGAGGTCCACCAGTAGAACACGCAAGAGCAACCACTGTATCCTCTTTGATTCGTAACGGCTTGTCATTCTTTTGCTGTGCAATCGGCTGGTTTTCAACCTTTTTGGCAGCAATGTTTTCCAGACTGCTTGTAACCTGTCGTCCTAATGCTTCTACTCGTTTGGCTGTCTCTTGAATCTGCGCATTAGATGAAGTCGCCGGCTTTCCACTTGCGGCATTTTTAAGTGCCGTCATCAAAGAAGTGGCCACAGCATCCGTCATACCATTCATACGATTTTCACGAATGACATAGGTATAAGCGCCAAGGGAAATAGATTCCTTTGCCTTTTCAATGTCTTCAGAAAAAGAAGTAGTTAAAATAACAACATTTGGCTTTTTCTTGAGAGATTTTAACCGTTGCATAAAAAGAACGGTATCAACTCTTGCGGACATTCCAATTACAACAGCATCACAGGAATTTTCTTTTATTCTTTTGTAGGCGTCATCGATATTCATGCTCATTTCTGACACTTGAAAATCTTTGTCTGCATTAATTATATCACAGGCTTTTCTTCTCATAAGTGCAGAGTCATCGATAATCAACACTTTTTGCATTATATATCCTGTTCCTTCTTTCTTTGTTTTCTCTCCTGATGAAAAACATAAGAAACTAAAAGTTCCCTATATCTTGGATCCTTGAAGAAAAACTGAACTCTATGAATGTATTTTTCCTGCTCTTTTTTATATTCTGAATGAATAATTTTAGCCACACCGGCAATATGAACTCCCTTGCTCTCATCAGCATTTGGCAAATCAAATTCGATAAGAATGTAAGGAACATCTTTTAGAGAATTTGAAGATACAAATCTCGCTCCACCTCCGGAAATATCTAGAATACTTCCGATGCCGCGGACCTTCATTTCTCCCTGATTGTCCATATATTCTCTTACTTTTACGATTGTTTTTTCATCTGCAGCCTGCTTGGTAATTTCCATAAAGTATGTAGGGATCATACAATCGATTCGATAAAATTGACGTCTTTGATATTTTTCCAATTCTGTGGACAATTCAATTTTGACAAGGTATATATGACCATTTTTTACATGATCTGTAACAGTACCTAATGCTTTATACATCCCCTGATCTGTAGTAAACATAAATTCGTAGCGAATAAATTTTGGAAGAAGATGCAACCGTCCCTCGATAGTCGGCATGTAAAGTTCTATGTGGTCGTCATAACTCTCATATACGCTGGTA
>CAVIOJ010000096.1:0-4728 GCA_963644225.1 Lachnospiraceae bacterium
CTTATTCTTTCTGTGAATCCATCTCTTGAAAAGAAGATTTTAAAAAAGAATGAAAAAAACAATGATATCGAGATTTGTCATTTGACTGAATTTAAACTTCCTCCTGTAGGATCACATCCCCTCAACCATCGACCAGTGGTGGTAGGTATGGGACCAGCGGGCCTATTTTGTACCTTACTTTTGGCTAGAGCAGGTTATATGCCGATTCTTATCGAGAGAGGAAAGCCTGTAGAAGATCGTCAAAAGGATGTCGAAGAATTCTGGCAAACCAATCTTTTGAATCCTGAATCCAACGTACAGTTTGGCGAAGGTGGTGCGGGCACTTTTTCCGATGGCAAGCTAAATACTCTTACCAAGGATAGAACCGGACGAAACACCTTTGTTTTAAAAACATTTGTTGAATTTGGTGCTCCAGAAGAGATTCTTTTTGATGCCAAGCCTCATATTGGCACAGATGTTTTACGTCAGGTAATTATCAATATGCGAAACGAACTGCTTCGCCTTGGCGCTAGCATTTACTATGAGACAAAACTTGTTGATATAACCTGTCAAAATATGAAAATCCAAGAAGTCATTTTAGAACAGACAGATAGGTCTGCTCCTACAAATATTTCAAAAAAATTTGCTATTAACACAGACTTATTGGTTCTTGCCTTAGGCCATAGTGCCAGAGATACTTTTTTAATGTTACACCAAAAAGGACTTTATATGTCTGCAAAGGAATTTGCCGTTGGATTTCGAGTAGAGCATCCTCAGGAAATGATTCAGCAGGCTTCCTACGGATCTTTGTATCCCCAATACCTGCCAGCTGCCCCTTATAAAGTGGCCTGCAAATTGCCAAATGAAAGAGGCGTTTATTCCTTTTGCATGTGTCCAGGCGGTTATGTAGTCAATGCTTCCTCAGAAGAAGGGCATATAGCAATAAATGGCATGAGTTATTCAAAAAGAGATTCAAAAAATGCCAACAGCGCAATTGTAGTTTCCGTTGGAGCAAAAGAATTTTCTTTGGATGACCCTATGGGAGCCATTGCATATCAGCGATCATTAGAAAAGAAATGTTACCAACTTGGAATGGGTCATATTCCCCAGCAGCTCTATGGAGATTTCAAAGAAAATAAAACATCTACTGCCTACGGAGATTTTTCTTCTATCCAAAAAGGTCAGCAAAACTTTGCCAATTTGCGTTCCTTGTTTTCCGAAGAAATCAATCAAAGTTTCATAGATGGAATGGAGCGATTCGGTAAAAAAATCCCAGGTTTTGACCGGTACGACGCTATTTTATCTGGCGTAGAAAGTCGTACATCATCGCCTATTCGCATACATAGAGACGAATCACTTATGGCCAATATCCAAGGAATCTTCCCTTGCGGAGAGGGCGCTGGATATGCCGGTGGAATTACTTCTGCAGCAATGGATGGCATGAAAATTGCAGAGGAAATCATTAAAAATTATCAGGTGAATTATGAATCATAAAGAAGTAAATTTTGAAGAACTAACCCCCATGATGCAGCACTATGTGCAAACAAAAGATGAATATAGTGATTGTATTTTATTTTATCGTCTTGGGGATTTTTATGAGATGTTCTTCGAAGACGCAAAAATAGTTTCAAAAGAATTAGAATTAACCCTCACAGGAAAAAGCTGTGGTTTGAATGAACGTGCTCCTATGTGCGGAGTTCCTTATCATGCCGCAGAGAGTTATCTGACTCGTCTGGTGCAAAAAGGATATAAAGTCGCTGTGTGCGAACAGGTAGAAGATCCAAAAGAGGCCAAGGGTATGGTAAAGCGGGAAGTGACAAGAATCGTCACACCTGGTACCAATATGGATGCAATGGCACTCGACGAAAGTAAGAACAACTATATTATGGGTATCTTTTATGATGGCGAGCGCTTTGGATTATCAATTGCTGACGTTACAACCGCAGATTTCTTTGTGACAGAAGTAGATTCTAATCGTGCCTGTTTGGATGAAATCAATAAATTCACCCCATCGGAAATTGTATGTAATGAAAACTTTACTATCAGCGGTATTGATATCATTGATTTGCGAGAGCGTATGCAGATTTCTTTTGCCAAGTTAGACGCTCACTATTTCGATGAAAAATTGTCTACATCCTTACTTTTAGAGCATTTTCATTCCAGTCGCTTATCCGCTTTAGGCTTAGAAGAATTTCCTATGGGAAGTATTTCAGCAGGTGCTCTAATGCGTTATCTTTCAGAAATACAAAAAAGCGAGTTGGAGCAATTTAACCACATCAATCCATATGTCAACGGAAATTTCATGTTATTAGACGCCTCCACCAGAAGAAATTTGGAGTTGGTAGAGACTCTTCGAGAAAAACAAAAAAGAGGATCTCTTCTTTGGGTTTTAGATAAGACCAAGACAGCTATGGGAGCACGAATGCTTAGAGCTGATGTGGAGCAGCCACTTACCAATCAAGAACTTATAAACAAGCGATTGGATGCTGTAGATGAGTTGCTTTGCAAGATTATGCAAAGAGAGGAACTCAGAGAATACCTAAATCCTATCTATGATTTGGAAAGACTCAACACCCGAATCATTTACCAGACTGCTAATCCTAGAGATTTACTTGCCTTTAAAAATTCAATTCATATGCTTCCGGCAATTAAAACCTTACTCAAAGATTTTACTGCCGAAAATCTGATTGAATTGGACGACGAAATCGATGGACTATCTGATATTTATAATGATATCGAAGCAGCAATCTGTGAGGAACCACCACTTTCTTCACGAGATGGTGGAATTATAAAAGACGGTTATAACGAAGATGTCGATAGACTTCGCAAAGCCAAAACTGATGGCAAAACCTGGTTGGCTCAATTGGAAAGCAGCGAGAGAGAGCGCACTGGTATCAAAAATCTAAAAGTTAAATACAACAAAGTCTTTGGCTATTATCTTGAGGTTACAAATTCCTACAAAGATTTAGTTCCAGATAATTATCAGCGCAAGCAGACCTTAGCCAATGCAGAGCGTTATTTTACACCCGAGCTCAAGGAATTAGAAGATACCATCTTAGGAGCAGAAGACAAGTTAGTTGCCCTAGAATACGAGCTTTTCAAAAATTTACGTAACAAAATTGCTTCTCAGGTATATCGCATTCAAAAGACTGCAAAGGCAATTGCCAGATTAGATGTCTATGCCTCTTTGGCTTATGTGGCTGAAAAAAATCACTACGTAAGACCCAAAATCAACACCAGTGGCCTTATAGATATAAAAGGCGGACGACATCCTGTTGTCGAAAAAGTTACCGATGCTGGGCTCTTTATTGACAATGACACCTATTTAGATAACAAAAAGCAAAGAGTTTCCATCATTACTGGTCCAAATATGGCCGGTAAATCTACATATATGAGGCAAAGTGCATTGATTGTTCTCATGGCACAGATTGGTTGTTTTGTCCCAGCGAAGTCGGCAAATATCGGTATTGTTGATCGTATTTTTACTCGTGTGGGAGCCTCCGATGATT
The DNA here is from genome assembly GCA_963644225.1 of Lachnospiraceae bacterium. Taxonomy (GTDB): domain Bacteria; phylum Bacillota; class Clostridia; order Lachnospirales; family Lachnospiraceae; genus Pararoseburia. The sequence goes on from CAVIOJ010000096.1 coordinate 3,489, forward strand.
TGGCATCAGGCCAGTCTACTTTTATGGTAGAGATGAATGAAGTGGCCAATATTTTACGAAATGCCACAAAAAATTCTCTGCTAATTCTCGATGAAATCGGCCGCGGTACTTCTACATTTGATGGACTTAGTATCGCTTGGGCAGTAGTCGAGCACATAGCCAACACCAAAATCATAGGTGCAAAAACTCTATTTGCAACCCATTACCACGAACTTACCGAATTAGAAGGCAAGTTAGACGGCGTTCACAATTATTGTATTGCTGTAAAAGAAAACGGGGATGATATTGTATTCCTACGAAAGATCGTGCCTGGTGGCGCTGACAAGAGCTACGGAATTGCTGTTGCAAAACTCGCTGGACTTCCAAACGAAGTAATAGATCGAGCAAATGAAATCGTATCTGAGCTCTGTGAAAATGACATAGTAGATTTAGCCAAGAATCTATCTGTTGTCGGCCAAAAGCCAGATAAAAAGGCGAAGAAACCACTTGATGATGTAGACAAGGCTCAGATGTCATTTTTTGATACCATAAGCGATGACGATATCATTGATGAAATTCGACATCTTGAAATAAGTCAGATGACTCCGCTTGAAGCCATGAACACTTTGAACGAACTGCAGACGAAGGTTAAAAATCGATGGTAAGAAACAAAATTGAATTACTTAGTAAGACAACAATTGATAAAATAGCAGCCGGAGAAGTAGTAGAACGACCTTCTTCAGTTGTAAAAGAATTGGTAGAGAACTCAATTGATGCCGGAGCCCACGCTATTACCGTAGAAATCAAGGACGGCGGCAAGACTTTTATTCGAATTACCGATGATGGCTGTGGTATAAATTCCGAGGAGCTTTCTACCGCATTCATGCGACACGCCACATCCAAGTTAAAGGATGCTTCGGATCTAATAGATATACATACACTCGGATTTCGCGGCGAAGCATTATCAAGCATTAGTGCGGTATCAAGAGTCGAGATGATCACAAAGACAGCAGAAGATATGCTTGGAACCAGCTACGTAATCGAAGGCGCCAAAGAAGTTTCCTGCGATAAAATCGGAGCGCCAGATGGAACCACAATTATGGTTTATCAGCTTTTTTATAATACCCCTGCCAGAAAGAAATTTTTAAAATCTGATGCAACAGAAGGGTCTTATATTGCTGAACTTATGGAAAAACTTGCTTTGTCTCATCCTGACATTTCTTTTTTATTTATTTCCAACAAAAAAGAACGCATGCATACC
>CAVIOJ010000097.1:0-2244 GCA_963644225.1 Lachnospiraceae bacterium
GTTCAAACAAGGCTACATCCATCTGATGATTTAGAAAGCTGTCAACTTTTAAGACATTGCCTTCTTTTACACGGCCGTCTTTTTGAATTCTTTCTTCCAGAAAGTTCATTTTTCATTCCTCCGTATTTTTATACATAAAAGTTAGAATGCCCACCGCCTAAATACAGTGGATATTCCAGATGCTTTTATAAATATACCGATTTGCGTCATATAAGTAAAGATACTTTTAAATTATAAATATCGATTTCTTCTTATCTTGACAAGGCAATAAATCATTGATTAATATCTTTTTTAGTACATGTGCAAGGAACTAAATCAAACGCTGTACAAAAGATTGGAGATAAACTTATGAAAGAAATGCCTATGAAGTTTTTTAGAAAACTTCCAACACCACAAGAAATCAAGGAAGAATTTCCTCTTAGTCAAAATGTCATCGATATCAAAGAAAAGCGTGACAAGGAAATTGCTGACATCATCACAGGAAACAGCGATAAATTTCTCGTAATAATCGGACCTTGTTCTGCAGATAACGAAGACGCTGTCTTAGAATACATGTCGCGACTTCGCCCGGTTGCCGAAAAGATTCAGGATAAAGTCCTTGTCGTTCCTCGTGTATATACCAACAAACCAAGAACCATAGGAAAAGGCTACAAGGGCATGCTGCATCAGCCAGATCCAGAAGGTGACGAAGATCTTTTGGCAGGTATCATCGCCATTCGTCGTATGCACACCCGTGTCATAGAAGAAACCGGCTTTACCTGTGCCGACGAAATGCTCTATCCGGAAAACCACCGCTATGTGTCAGATATACTTTCCTACACTGCTGTAGGTGCTCGTTCCACAGAAGATCAACAGCACCGCCTAGTTGCCAGCGGAATCGGACTTCCAGTTGGTATGAAAAATCCAACTGCCGGAGATATATCAGTCATGATGAACTCAATCGAAGCCGCTCAATCCCCTTCTCGATTCCTCTACAGAGGCTGGGAAGTCTCTACCGAAGGCAATCCTCTTGCTCACGCTATCTTAAGAGGTTACGTGGACAGTTATGGTCGCAGTCATCCAAACTATCATTATGAGGACTTAAACATGCTACAGATGGCTTATGAAGAACGCGGTCTTGCCAATCCTGCTGCCATCATAGATGCCAACCACAACAACTCTGGAAAAAAATATATGGAGCAAATCCGTATATCAAAGGACGTGCTCCACAGTATACATATTTACCCAGAACTGCATAAACTGGTCAAGGGACTCATGATTGAAAGTTACTTGGAAGATGGTAATCAAAAAATTGGAGAAGGCGTCTATGGTAAATCCATAACCGATCCATGTCTCGGATGGGAAAAAACCGAACGCCTTCTCTATGATATAGCTGATTTACTTGACTAAAAAAATCAATCATTTACCAAATATGAAACATCTTCTAACGAAAGAGGATGATTTGACGCATTTACATTTTGTGCCATGCGTTTTGGATTGGATGTACTAAAGATTGCACAGACATTCATAGGTGATGCAAAAACAAAGCGCATGGCTATTTCTGATACTGACAAGCCATATTTTTCTGCAAGTATTTCTGCACGTTTTAAACGCTGCATATTTTCCTCACACAGATATCCTTTCTTTGCCGCTCTATCTAGCACCTGCTCTGCCCCTTCATAATCTCCACTTTTAAATTTTCCTGAGAAAAATCCTCTTCCTAAGCTGGAATATGCGATAACTGGCATTTGATTTTTTTCATACCACTGTCTATCATTTTCCCCATCAGGTCCGGAAATCGAAATACAATCTCCGCCCCATGGGTCTTCTTTTGTAATAGTCAAACCATAGTTTGGACTTGAAACTGAAAATCCCTCAAGACCATTTGCAGCCGCATAGGAATTGGCTTCCTCTATTCGCTCTTTTGTCCAGTTTGAAACTCCAAATATTTTTATCTTCCCTGCTTTTTTTGCGTCATTTAATGTATCAATAAATACACTAACAGGTGTATTAGGATCATCTCGATGCAATAGGTAAATATCAATATAGTCCATCTGCAAAGTCTTTAGACTTTTTTCAAGTTCTTTTTCAATGGTCTTTCGATTAATGCACACTTCTCCCTTTCGATTCGCATTTCCGCACTTGGTCAAAATCACAACTTTCTCTCTGTTGTTGCGATTTTTAACCCACATTCCAAGAGATTTTTCAGCGAATCCATATCCTCTGGCGCAGTCAAAAGCATTGATTCCCAAAGAATAAGCTGCA
>CAVIOJ010000098.1:0-6980 GCA_963644225.1 Lachnospiraceae bacterium
AATGTGAAATTGGAAGATTATCTATAGATAGAGCAAAATGCTCACATCTTTTTTTGATAAAATTTTCATCAAAACTTAGACCGTTAAAAGAAACCAGCCTGTCAAAACCTTTACATAAATCTAAAAATGCTAAAAGTACTGCGCTTTCTTCTTTGGGGGTCTCGGCAAAAAACTGTATCAAGGTAATGGTGTCGCATTTTGTATATGCACATCCAATGAGATAGATGTTGTTATATTTTGGCGATAAACCCGTAGTTTCTATGTCGAATAAAAGATCGTTTTCTGTAAGGAAACGAGAATAATCCGGGAAGTTATTTCGTGAAAAAGTGTCCTTAAATGTAAACATTTTAACTCCTTTTAATGGTTAAAAAATTAACATACAATAGCATATTTAAACATAGTATAGCATAACTTTTTTCGGTACTCAAAAAGATACAAAAAGATAAATGAGAATGTCTTGAATTGCAAAAAAAAGTGCTATAATGTATACAAAGTGTGTTTACACATAAGTACTTAAGAAAGAGGGGTACAGTTCATGGGCCTAAAGACATTTAAGGGCGGCGTTCATCCAAAGGATGGCAAAGACTTATCAAAGTCAAAGCCAATTAAAGAATTGCTGCCGGAAGGAGAACTAGTCTTCCCATTATCACAGCATATTGGGGCACCAGCGACACCTATTGTTGCTGTTGGCGATTCTGTGTTAAAGGGACAGAAAATCGCAGAGGCAGGTGGATTCGTTTCTTCACCGATTTTTTCATCTGTTTCTGGAACTGTCAAGGCAATCGAGCCAAGACGTGTCACTGTAGGTGATATGGTAAATTCCATCATCATTGAAAGCGACGGAGAGTTCAACGAGGTTTCATATGAGGAAACCGAAGACATTACCACACTATCAAATGAGGAGATTATCAACAAGATCAAAGAAGCTGGCGTAGTCGGTATGGGTGGCGCTGGTTTCCCAACACATGTCAAGTTATCTCCAAAGGAGCCGGATAAGATTGAATACATTATTGCAAACTGTGCAGAATGTGAGCCATATCTGACTTCAGATTACCGTAGAATGATTGAAGAACCTGAAAAATTAGTAGAAGGTATGCGCATCATTTTACAATTGTTCCCTGCTGCAAAGGGTATTTTTGGCGTTGAGGATAACAAGCCTGACTGTATTGAAAAATTACAGGCACTTGTTGCAAACGAGCCTAGAATGGAAGTTTGTCCTCTTATGACAAAATATCCACAAGGTGGTGAGCGTCAGCTTATTTTTGCAACCACAGGCAGAGCTATCAATTCCAAGATGCTTCCAGCAGATGCAGGATGTATCGTGGACAATGTAGAAACCATGGTTGCTATCTACAATGCAGTTCGCTTTGGTAAGCCGCTTACCAATCGTATTTTTACTGTAACTGGTGATGCTGTATGTGAGCCTAGAAACTTCTATATCAGCATTGGTACAAGTTATAGTCAGCTGCTTGAAGCTGCTGGTGGATTGGTATCACCTGCAAAGAAGATGATCGCTGGCGGACCTATGATGGGATTTGCCTTATTTGGTATTGATGTTCCTACCACAAAGACCACTTCTGCTTTGCTTTGTTTGACAGAAGATGAAGCTTCAAAATATGAAACTACCGCCTGCATCAACTGCGGACGTTGTGTAGAGGCTTGTCCTGAGATGTTAGTACCATCAAGACTTGCTGATTATTCTGAGCATAATCAAATGGAATTGTTTGAAAAATGGTATGGACTCGAGTGTGTTGAGTGCGGAAGCTGTAGCTTCGTTTGCCCAGCACGCAGACCATTAGCACAATCTGTAAAGACAATGAAAAAGTTTGTTCTTGCAGAGAAGAGAAAGAAAAATTAGAAAGGGGTGAATCTTGTGAGTGATTTATTAAATGTTACATCTTCGCCACACGTTAGAGATAAAATGGATACTCAAAAGATCATGGGACTTGTGATTATTTCACTTTTGCCAGCATCTATTTTTGGTATCTGCAATTTCGGAGTTTCTGCACTTGTTCTTATACTTGTTACTATTGCAAGTTGTGTTGCTTCGGAATGGATTTTTGAAAAAATTGTTCATAAAAAAAGCACTATTGGAGATCTCAGTGCTGTAGTCACTGGACTTTTGCTTGCTTTGAACCTTCCACCAACATTGCCTTGGTACGAGGCAGTATTAGGCGGTGTTTTTGCAATTGTAATTGTTAAAATGCTATTTGGTGGTCTTGGACAGAACTTTATGAACCCAGCACTTGGAGCAAGATGTTTCCTCTTGATTTCCTTTACTGGTTCTATGACAACATTTGTATATGATGGAGTTTCTGGTGCTACACCGCTTGCTGCACTTAAGGCAGGAGAGAGTGTTGATACCATGTCAATGCTTCTTGGTACAACTGCAGGAACCATCGGAGAGACTTCAGTTATTGCTCTTTTGATTGGTGCAATTATTTTGATTCTTTTCGGAATTATTGACTTAAGAATTCCTGGAACCTACATCCTTAGCTTTGCCATCTTTGTTTTGATTTTTGGTGGCCATGGCTTTGATATGAACTACCTTGTTGCACAGCTTTGCGGTGGTGGTTTGATGCTTGGTGCCTTCTTCATGGCAACCGATTATGTTACTTCACCAATTACACCTTCTGGAAAAATCATCTATGGTATTTGCCTTGGTGTTTTGACAGGTTTGTTCCGTATCTTTGGTGCGTCTGCTGAGGGCGTATCTTATGCCATTATTTTTAGCAACTTGTTAGTACCTCTTATTGAGAGAGTTACCATTCCAAAAGCATTTGGAATCAGCACCGAGAAGAAAGGGGGAGACAAGTAATGAATAAATTAGTAAAAGATGCTCTTGTATTAACTGCCATTACTGTCATTTCTGGTGTTTGCCTTGGCGCTGTTTATGAGATTACAAAGGAGCCTATTGCGAAAGCACAGGAAGCTGCGACACAAGAAGCTTATAAAACCGTATTTTCAGATGCATCTTCTTTTGAAGATTTAGAGGGTTTTGATTCTGCTGCTGCAACTGCACTTGTTGCTGAGGCTGGTTATAGTGATGACGAAATCATCAGTTGCGTTGTGGCAAAAAGTGATGCCGGAGAAGATTTAGGCTATGTTATTACCGTTACATCTCATGCTGGATACGGCGGAGATATCACTTTTTCTATGGGTGTAACATCTGATGGTACACTAAACGGATATTCAATTACAGATATCAGTGAGACTGCTGGACTTGGTATGAAGGCAAAAGAAGATGACTTCATGAGCCAGTTTAGCAATATTCCTGCACAGATTTTGGAAGTAACCAAGTCTACCAAGACTGCCGATACAGAGATTGAGGCAATTTCTGGTGCAACTATTACTTCAAAAGCTGTCACATACGGCGTTGATGCAGGTCTTACTTACTACAATTCTCTTGTAGGAGGTGCGACAAATGAATAAAATTGTAGAACGTTTACAAAATGGTATTATCAAAGAAAATCCTACATTTGTTTTGATGTTAGGTATGTGTCCGACACTTGCAGTTACCACTTCTGCAATTAACGGACTTGGAATGGGACTTTCTACTACAGTAGTACTTGTTATGTCCAATTTCATGATTTCACTTCTCAGAAATATTATTCCAGACCGCGTCAGAGTGCCAGCATTCATCGTTATTGTTGCATCTTTCGTTACGGTTGTTCAGTTCTTGGTACAGGGATTTATTCCTTCCTTGTATTCAGCACTTGGAATCTATATTCCTTTGATCGTTGTTAACTGTATTATTCTTGGTAGAGCAGAAAGCTATGCTTCAAAGAACCCGGTTATTCCTTCTATTTTTGATGGACTTGGAATGGGACTTGGATTTACTTTGGGCTTGACTTTGATTGGTATTGTTCGAGAGATCCTCGGCGCTGGTCAGATTTTTGGATATCAGTTATTACCACTTGCTGATGCATCTACTGGAAAAATTGGTTATACACCAATTACAATCTTCGTACTTGCACCTGGAGCATTCTTTGTTCTTGCTTTTTTGGTTGCTCTTATGAATGTTATTCGTGAGAAACAGGCACAAAAAGGTAAGCCACTTGCTAAGGCTACTGGATGTCTCGCAGGAGAATGCGATAGCTGCGGTATGGGTTCATGCACTGGTAAAAATAATGCTTCTGCTGCCTTGACATCAGAAGAAAAAAGCGAAGATAAGGAATAGGAGGAAATACGATGAAAGAATTACTTTTGATTTTAGTATCAGCTGCTATTGTAAATAACGTCGTACTTAGCCAGTTCCTTGGACTTTGTCCTTTCCTTGGTGTTTCGAAAAAAATCGAGACAGCTGCTGGAATGGGTGGAGCTATTATCTTCGTTATTACAATTTCAAGTTTTGTAACAGGACTTATTTATAAGTTTATTTTGGAGCCAACTGGATTTTCTTACTTGCAGACTATTGTATTTATCTTGGTAATTGCTGCATTGGTTCAGTTTGTTGAGATGTTCCTTAAAAAATCTATGCCAGCTTTGTATCAGTCACTCGGAGTTTACCTTCCTTTGATTACAACAAACTGTGCTGTTCTTGGTATTGCTCTTAAAAATGTTACTAACAGCTACAATATTTTAGAGGGTGTGATCAACGGATTTGGTACAGCTGTAGGTTTTACAATTGCGATTGTGATTATGGCTGGTATTCGTGAAAAAATCGAATTTAATGACGTTCCAAAGCCATTTAAAGGTACTGCTATTGTTGTTGTCACAGCAGGACTTATGGCAATTGCATTCTTTGGATTTTCAGGAATGATTTAGGAGGGCTTGCAAAATGAGTGTAACAGGAATTATTGCAGCCGCTGTCATTGTTGGCTGTACGGGATGTTTAATGGGATTTTTCTTGTGCTTTGCATCAGAAAAGTTCAAAGTTGAAGTTGATGAGAGAGAAGAGGCCATTATCGGTGTTCTTCCAGGCAATAACTGTGGTGGTTGTGGCTATGCTGGATGTTCTGGCTTGGCAGCTGCTATTGTAAAAGGAGAAGCTCCTGTAAATGGTTGTCCTGTTGGTGGTGCGCCAGTAGGAGAAAAAGTTGGAGCAATCATGGGCGTTTCTGCCGGTGATACTGTAAAACAGGTTGCTTTTGTAAAATGTGCCGGAACATGTGAAAAGGCCGGTAAAGATTACGAGTATGCCGGAGTTGAAGATTGTTCTGCTATGGCATTCGTACCAGGTGGCGGTCCAAAATCTTGTAACTATGGTTGTCTTGGATTTGGATCTTGCGTAAAGGCTTGTCCTTTTGATGCAATTCATGTCATTGATGGTATTGCAAAGGTAGATGCTGAAGTATGTAAGGCTTGTGGCAAGTGTGTTGCTGCTTGTCCTAAGCATTTGATTGAGCTTGTTCCATATGAGGCAAATACTTTGGTTCAGTGTTCTTCAAAGGACAAAGGAAAAGACGTTATGTCGGTATGTTCTGTTGGATGTATCGCTTGTCATCTGTGTGAGAAGAACTGTGAACATGATGCAGTCCATGTAGTAGACAACATCGCATACATTGATCAGGATAAGTGTGTTGGATGTGGAGTTTGTGCTCAGAAGTGTCCAAAGAAGATTATTCTGACAGTATAGTTTGAAATTTCTATTTAAACTTAATAAAAATAAAAATCGGTTCTAAGCAAATGCTTGGAACCGATTTTTTAACTTAGTCGTACTTTTTAATTTTCCTGGTAAGGGATAGTAGTGCCGATTCCCGAGGTGTGATATATAGTGCCATCGGTTGTTATAAATATGGCTTCTACATTTTCTAAATTTTCCACGTAATCCATACCATCATCCAGGCCCATCAAAAAGACTGTAGTACTTAGTGCGTCGCATTGAAGGGAAGCAGGACCGATGATAGTGACAGCTTCCAAATCGTTTTGCACAGGATAGCCAGTATTTAAGTCCAATATATGATGATATCTTTTCCCATCTACTTCGAAATATCTCTGATAAGTACCAGATGTAACAACAGACTCATCAGTAATTTTTACACTGGCAACAGAATCACCATCGGTAGAGTCGGGCTTTTGAATTGCAATATTATAGGTTTTACTCTCGCCGGATTTTGGCCCTAATGTCAGGACATTTCCTCCTAGGTTAATAATTCCCTCGGTGATACCTTGATCATTTAGGTATTCTTTAAATTTGTCAGCAATATATCCTTTGGCTATTCCACCGAGATCAATTTTTGTGTCTGGATTTTTTAAGGTCACTTGATTGTTTTCTATGACGATATTTTCATAACTTATGGTTGTAAGAGCTTTGTCAATCTCGTCCTGGGAAGGAATGACTTTGTTGGAATTTTCGGAAAAATCCCACAAGTCAGACAGGGCGCCGACTGTAATGTCAAAGGTACCATTGCTAGCTTTACTATAAGCTATTCCTTCTTCTAAGATAGCGATGGTTTCATCATCTACTGTAACCCTTTGGCCCTGACTGTGATTGATACGCCAAATATCTGTACCTTCTTTTTTCGCGCTAAATAGATTTTCATATTTTTCTGCCATAGAAAAACATTCTTCTAATTGAGAGGAGTAGGCAGAATCGTAAAGGGTGACTGAAATCACAGTGTCAAAGTAGACACCGGTTTTTGATATGGGCTCGTTTGATTTGCCACATCCTGTAAAAATTGATGTGATGACGATGCAAAAAAGCAAAAGCCTAATGTGAAATTTTTTCATAATAAATGCCTTTCTTAAATCTAAATTATGATAACACAAATAAGCAGTCATCTCTATAGTAATCAATTGCCAAAAAAGGAGATATTCGCTATAATAACATAGGTTTTTTGTGTGTTTAGGAGTGAATATGACTTTGGAAAAAAATAATAGATTTCATAATAAAAAAAGAATAGTTGTAAAAATAGGTTCGTCTTCTTTACAACACAAAGAGACGGGACAACTGGATTTTATGAAATTAGAGCAGTTGGTTCGCCAACTCTGTGATCTTAAAAATCAGGATATTGATGTCTGCCTGGTATCTTCTGGTG